>NZ_CEYNTP010000166.1:0-6395 GCF_982873095.1 Lentiprolixibacter sp.
GCTGGTAAACCAGGATGGGATTTTCAATGATGATGCCTATGAATACGACGAAGTAGGCATTCCCTTCCTGGCTGCTTTGGGAAGAGAATTGCATCAGTACGAACTGGGAAGAAAATAGCAAAAAAAACACCGCAAATGCGGTGTTTTTCTTTTGTTTCCTTACCCTTATTTAGGCATAACTACGTCTTCAATGATGTGGATCACTCCATTGGAAGCCATAACATCTGTCTTGGCGATTTTGCTGTAGTTCCCGTTAGCATCCATCAGGTAGATTCCACCATTACGGCTTACAGCGGTCAGGGTAGCTCCATTAAGAGTGGTAAGCGTGGCTTTTCCCTTTCCGTTTTTCAATGCAGCCGCAACATCAGAAGCGGTCAATTTTCCCGCAACCACGTGGTAGGTTAAGATTGCAGATAGTTGTTCTTTGTTTTGCGGCTGGAGCAAGCTGTTCAAAGCAGCCTTGTCAATTTTTGCAAACCCGTCGTTTACAGGGGCGAAAACAGTAAAAGGTCCGTCACCCTGAAGTGCAGGTACCAGGTCAGCTGCTTTTAATGCAGCAACCAGTGTGGAGAAATCATCTACAGAAACAGCGATATCAACGATGTCTTTAGTGCTGTTTTGAGCAGATGCTTTTGGGGCCAACGCCAGGAAGGCAACGGCAGAAAATAAAAAAATGACTTTTTTCATGATTTGTTTTTTAAAGATTAATTTTTAGAACTTGTCAGTTGAGATTCTCATTTATAATTACACAGGGTTTGACGGCCTGGATGAGAAAAGTTCATATTTATCATATCTTTAACATCTTATATGGATCAACCTGCTGAAGACATACTGTACATCAGGCGGCTGCAAGAAGGGCGGAAAGACGCCCTCTATGCCCTGTACAGAAAATATTCCGGCGCACTGTATGGGGTCATTCTCAGGATGTGCAGGGAAGAATTCCTGGCTCAGGAGATCCTGCAGGACACCTATGTCAAGGTTTGGAAACAAATCCACACATATGACCCGGAAAAAGGGCGATTCTATACCTGGGCCTACCGAATCGCGCGAAATACCACCCTCAATGCGCTCAGAAAAGAAAACAAGCTCATCCAAACGGAGGATTTAAGTGTATATACAGATAAGGAAGATGAAGGGGAAATCCGGGACTATACACAACTTAATGGCGTACTCCGGAACCTGGAATCTCATCATCAGAAGGCCATAGAGTTGGTCTATTTTAAGGGATATACCCACCGGGAGGCACATAAGGAAATGGGGGTCCCCCTGGGTACCTTTAAATCTTATGTTAAACAGGCTTTGAAACAGTTAAGAAATACATATCAAAAGGAGATGTTGTGGCTTCTCTTTTTTATTAAGATGATTGGATAATGGACAGGCAAAAGATCATCGGGGAAAATTTACTTATTCCGTATGTCACAGGGACCCTGGACGAGGAACAGCGTATGGCTGTAGAAAGGGTATTGGCTGAGGACAAAGAACTCAGGGAGACGTACCGGCAGCTTGAAGCAGATTTTGAAAAGCTGGCGATGGAGAATGCGATACTACCCCCAGAGGGAGTTTTAACCGGCCTTAAACAAAAATTAGAGGGTGAAGAAGGTCCGGTAATCAGGTTATCCGGGGATCGGAAGACCTACACCCAGCTCAGATCACGATTGCTGGTAGCAGCTTCCCTGGCCGCAATTTTTGCCCTGGGAGCATTCTGGTTCTATACCCAGTGGCAGGATGCCAACGATACTCTGAACAGCCTGCAACTGCAGACCGCGGATCTTCAGGAAAGGATCAATTCCCTGGAAGGTACCCTGCAGTTAACCACAAAACGCTATCAAACCATCACTGACCCAAATGCCATCCCCCTGGTACTGGAAGGAAATGAAATGCTGCCCAATTCCCGGGCCATTGCCTACCTGAACCACCGATCACGGGAGGTAGTCGTCAACCCCAAAGGCTTACCCCCCCTGGAAGCAGATAAAACCTACCAGATGTGGGCCGATGTGGAAGGGGAGATGATTAATATGGGACTTGTCCCAACCTCAGAAGAGTGGGTGGAACTCGCCTATATTGATGATGCAGAATCCCTTAATATTACCATTGAGCCAGCAGGGGGTAACGACCACCCCACAGTGGAGAACCTGATCTCCTATGTAGTCCTTTAAGAAGATAGTGGTTCCCCGTACAGATCAAAGTCTGTAGCTCCTGTAATCCTGATTTGAACAAAGTCGCCAATTTTCACATAATACCGGCTGGCATCAATCAGTACCTCATTGTCCACATCCGGGGAATCAAATTCTGTGCGTCCTACAAAATGGTTGCCCTCCTTGCGATCGATAAGGCAGTCAAATACCTTTCCAATCTTCTCCTGGTTGAGTTCCCAGGAGATTTGTGCCTGGATTTCCATAATCTCGTTCGCGCGCCTTTGCTTAACATCGCCAGGGACATCATCATTAAGAGCGTAAGCATGGGTATTTTCCTCGTGACTGTAGGTAAAACAGCCCAGCCGGTCAAAGCGCATTTCCCTGACCCAGTCTTTGAGGATCTGAAAATCCTCCTCTGTTTCTCCGGGGTAACCTACGATCAAGGTCGTACGGATGGCCATTCCAGGAACCTTCTCCCGGAATTCCCGCAACAGTTTATTGGTCTTCTCTTTTGTGGTGCCCCGCCTCATACTTTTTAATATGGGGTCTGAAATATGCTGCAAGGGGATATCGATATAATTGCACACCTTGGGTTGTGTGCGTATAACATCGAGCACTTCGGTTGGAAAGCCTGTAGGAAAGGCATAATGCAAACGGATCCACGCAATCCCATCCACCTCACACAGCGCTTCCAAAAGTCGCGTCAGCTCTCTTTTTTTATAAAGGTCAAGTCCGTAGTAGGTCAGGTCCTGTGCAATTAAGATCAGTTCTTTTACCCCATTACTGGCAAGTTTCTTAGCCTCAATCACCAGCTCTTCTATGGGCTTGCTACGGTGCTTACCGCGCATCAATGGGATAGCACAAAAAGAACAGGGACGGTCACAACCTTCGGAGATTTTGAGATAGGCGTAATTTTTAGGGGTTGTGGTAAGGCGTTCTCCTATCAGTTCATGTCTGTAATCTGCCCCCAGGGCTTCCAATAGATTGGGAAGGTCTGTAGTACCGAAATACTGATCCACCAGGGGGATCTCCTTCTCCAGATCAGGTTTGTAGCGTTCACTGAGGCATCCGGTAACAAAGACCTTGTCGACTTCACCTGCTTCTTTCTTCCTGACGTATTCCAGAATGGTATTTACACTTTCCTCCTTGGCATTGTCAATAAACCCGCAGGTATTGATTACCGTGATATTGCCTTCCCCCTCATGGACTACCTCTTTATTACTGGCTTTTAACTGCCCCATGAGCACCTCTGAATCGTAGAGGTTCTTGGAACAACCCAGGGTAATGACGTTAATGCGATGTTTCTTCGTGGACTTTGTCCTCATATCTGCCTAAAGAGTGCAAAAATACAACATATGGGTTCATGATAAAGGAACCTGTTGTGGATACCCCCCCACATCCTCAACTTCCTTCAGACAACTAGGGGTACATTTCCGGCATTTGACGTATCCGGGTGGCCTGCTCAAACGCATATCCCAGCTGGAGTAATTTTTGCTCCTCAAAGGGTTTGGCAATAAAAGTAAGGCTCACCGGCTCGCCAGTCTCCCTGTACCCCATCGGCACGGTGAGTGCAGGATATTTCGCCACTGCGGCGTAACCCGCATGGTAATTGTTGATAGAAAGGACGGCATCGAGCTGAAATTCTTCCATGGCCTTATCAAAGAACAGACGTCCGTTAGCCTGCAGCTTATCCTTGATGCTTTGCAGCTCTTCCATGGTTGTGGAATCCTGGAGTATCCCTTCAAAAAGTGCCTGACCATAAGGTATCCGAACCAGGGTATCCTGGCGGTTAAAGGCCACCACATCGGCAATATTGCGTACACGAACCGCTGTAGTATCCGTGACCTGCGTTTGAATATACGCCGGCAAGTCGTACTTCATATCGATATTCAAGAGGGTCAGGAAGCCCTCCATTTCTACTTCGGGAGGAGTAAATGCAACTACTTCTGCACCCAAAGCCCTCAAGCGATCCACGGTTTGGGCATAGAGGGAATCAGATTCAATTAAGGCCTGAATAGCGCCCAGTCGCTTTCCCCGGAGTATTGCTCCTTCCAGGATACCATTTAGGTAGTCTGAAGATGCATCTACAGACTTCTCATCTCTCGGGTCCTTCCCGGTCATGGCACTGAGCAGAATTGCGTTGTCTACAACATTTCGGGTCATGGGACCAGGGGTATCCAGCGTGCTTGAAATAGGCACAATACCCGTGCGGCTGAGCAGGCCGATAGTCGGTTTTAACCCCACTACTGAATTCTGGCTGGAGGGCGAAAGGATTGACCCAGAAGTTTCGGTGCCCACAGCGGCAACAGCGTAATTGGCAGCAGTGGCCGTACCACTTCCGGAACTGGATCCTCCGGTCTCAAAAATACGCCTGCCATAGGGATTCAGTGTTTGTCCCCCAACGGCACTGTAACCCACCGGACATCCCCTGCAAAGGAAATAGGCCCACTCACTGAGATTTACTTTTCCAAGAATAAGCGCCCCGTTCTTTTTAAGTTGTTGAACAATGTGGGCATCGTTGGTGGTATAATTGTTTTCAAGGGCGATGGCACCCGCAGTAGTGCGCATGCCGGTGGTATTGATGTTGTCTTTCAGGAGTATGGGCATACCAAAGAGGGGGTGTCTCGTGCTATCAGGAGACTCCTTCAATTCCTGATCCTTTTCCCGGGCTTGCTCGAGGACCTTTTCATTCAGGGCAATGACGGTATTGAGTGTGGTGCTATTGTCCAGTTCGTATTTATAGATCCGGTAGAGGTAAAAGAGCACCAACTGTTCATAACTCAGTTTTCCTGAGGCTACATTCAATAGAATAGATGGGATGTTCTGTTCCAGGATTAGCGGTTTGAGGGCCTCATGATCCTCCTCTGTAAATTTGGAAACCTCGTGGTAAAGGGGTCGGAAGACCTCGTTCTTGTCCAGCACTTTTGACTGGATCAGTTTATAGCGCATCCTGGTTGTCTCATGGTCCTGGTTGGCCGCTACTTCTGAAGAGTCATTATAGGGTTCCCAAAGGACAATATCTGATGCATCGGTTTTGGGATCGGTTTTGCATGCTGCTATGACTAGCAACATCGATAACAAATAAAGTAGCTTTTTCATGTTTATCTGGATTTAATTACCCTATTCAGGAATCCGTTTTGAAGAACGAATCCACAAACTCGAACTTGTTAAACACCTGCAGGTCTTCAAGGCCTTCACCTACGCCAATGTACTTTACTGGGATCTGGAATTGATCAGAAATGCCAATTACTACCCCACCTTTTGCTGTACCATCGAGTTTGGTAACGGCAAGGGAGGTAACTTCTGTCGCCTTGGTAAACTGTCTGGCCTGCTCAAAAGCATTCTGGCCTGTGGAACCGTCCAACACCAGCAATACGTCGTGCGGGGCATCGGGTACTACTTTTTGCATTACCCTTTTCACCTTGCCGAGCTCATTCATAAGGTTGACCTTATTGTGGAGCCGGCCAGCCGTATCGATTAGCACTACGTCCGCCCCCTGGCTAACTGCCGCACTTAGGGTATCAAAGGCTACCGAGGCCGGATCACTGCCCATTTTTTGCTTGATAATGGGCACCTGTACACGGTCGGCCCAAACCTGGAGCTGATCGATGGCAGCAGCACGGAAGGTGTCTGCCGCACCCAACATTACCTTATGTCCCTGTTTTTTAAACTGGTAGGCCAGCTTCCCAATGGTGGTGGTTTTCCCTACCCCATTAACGCCAACTACCATGATCACATAGGGCTTCGAAGAGGTATCGATCTGGAAATCCGAGGCTTCCCCGTGATGGGTTTCTGAAAGTAAAGCTGCGATCTCCTCCCTCAGGATCTGATCGAGTTCATCGGTACCCATATACTTATCCCTTGCCACACGTTCTTCGATCCTTTCGATGATCTTCAATGTGGTTTCCACCCCGACGTCTGAAGTGACCAGTACTTCTTCCAGGTTGTCCAGCACATCATCATCCACACTGGATTTTCCCGCAACAGCCTTACTCAGTTTAGAAAAAAAACTGGTTTTGGACTTTTCGAGGCCCTTATCCAGGGTCTCCTTGTTCTGGGAAGAAAAGATTTTTTTGAATAGACTCATACCTTTGACGCAATTATCCCGTAAAGATAGGAAATAAAAAAAGCCGTTTTGTTATCAAAACGGCCTTCCTCTATGCTTTGAATTTCTTTCTATTTCTTCGCCAGCCAGTCGTTTACAAACTCTGGAGGCATGATGCCTTCAACAAAGGTATACGCCCCGCTTTTCGGAGATTT
>NZ_CEYNTP010000167.1:0-6381 GCF_982873095.1 Lentiprolixibacter sp.
AATGAGTTCTGTAACGTCCTGGGAAGCGGTCCATAGCAGGCGCTGACCGCGTTTGGTCTCTACGAGGGACCCACTGAGGCTGACACTTATACTGCTTCCGTCCTTTCGGAGCAATTCGTGCTCCAGTGGTCCGAAGGTGCCGTTCTTTTCCAGGAGCATTTTAATTTCACTCAGCTTCAGTCTATCTGTATTTGCAACAATATCAGAGTACTTACAGTTAGGAACCCCGTTCCTTTCACAACCAATAACGTCTTTGAACGCCGTATTGACTTCCAGGATCTCGCCGGTGTCAAAATCACTCAGATTAATCGGGATCGGGGAAAGTTCAAAGAGTGCCCGGAATTTCTTTTCGCTTAATTTGAGTTTCTGCCGGGCTTCAACCATCTCCTTGATCATCCTACCTTCCGCGAGCAGAGAGGTTACTTTGTGATCTTTGTCGTAAATGGGTTTTAAACTAAAGTCAACAGGTACTGCCTGTTTGTTCCGGTCGAGGGCAACGATCTCACTTCGCATTACCTCGCCACCGGCAGCGGCTTTTACCACATTTTTTAAGCCCTCTTTGATCATATCGGGCATGGGCCACCAATAGGCATCCCAGAACTTTTTACCCACTACCTCTTCTGGTTTCAGGTCGGCAAACTCCAAAGCAGTCTCATTGATCTGTAAGAAGGTCCCGTCAAGGTCCAGAATTCCGGTGAACTGGTAGGAAGAATTAAATATACTTTTAAAGAGCCTTTCCTGCTCCTCGTTCTTCTTTTTGATAAGGATTTCATCCGTGATGTCCTGAAAGGTCCCGATCAACCCCAGGAACTTATCGTCTTTGAATATGGGTTTTCCTGCTGCCAGTACCCATATTTCCCTGCCTTTTTCAGTGATAAGCTGTAGCTTTTCTTTCCAGGGTTTCCCTTCCTGCATGGCCTGGTCTACAGCCAAAGCAATAGTATTCCGGCTGTACCCTTCCTTGTAGAATTTGATGGCGGTTTCAATATTGGGCTTGTAGTCTGCAGGGACTTCATGGATTTCCTTGGTAATATCGCACCACATCAAATCTTTTTTAACCGCATCGTATTGCCAGCTGCCAATCCTTGAAATCTCGGATTTATCATTTAGCAGGATCTCTAATTTCTCGAGTTTGGTATTGTCGAAGATCTCATCTGTGATGTCTTCGGTTTGAATGATTACACCTATAATGTTGTTCTCCTCATTGAACCAGGGCGTATTGCTCCAATTGAACCAGTGTTCATCGCCATTTTGGTCCAGGAAAGACTCTATACCAGTTACCTTGGGGGTGCCTTTCAACACCTTTTTCAGGTCTTTTTTCCAGGAATCACGGCTATCTGGGAACAGATCGAATATAGACGTGCCGATAACTTTTTTGTTCCGGAAATCAAAGTCGGCAACCCATCTATCAGAAGCATGTACCACTTCCATTTTTGTATTGATGAAAATGGTGGCCACTGGTAGCTGTTTAATCAGAAGATTATCTACAGAATTCTGAGTCCCCCTCAACATGTAGTCGAATTTTCCTACTAATGTATATGGATTTTCAGTCATTACTCAATGAATGTTGTGAAGAGGCCGATTCCCGTTGTGTGTCCTATAATTCGCAAGGGCAATAGGTAAATTAATTGTTAAGTATAAGAAAATTCTTACTAAAAATACCAATATTTCCGTAAAGTGAAAATAGTTTTACCCTCTGCTAATTTTTGGTGATGGTTTTGTTATGTCTGGCTATTAGGCCTTTACGCGGACAGTAGGGGGTACCAACAGGGTATAATCCCCTCCGTGCCTGATTACATCTCTGACAATGGAAGAGGCGATGTAGGATTTACCCGACGAGGTGAGTAGAAAAACCGTTTCTATTTCAGAAAGTTTACGGTTGGTATGGGCAATTGCCTTTTCAAATTCAAAATCTGCAGGGTTGCGCAACCCCCTCAGGATATAGTTGGCCTTAACCTGTTTACAAAAGTCAATGGTCAAGCCTTCGTAAGTAAGGACCTTTACTTTGGGTTCGTCTGCAAAGGCTTCAGAGATAAAGCGAGTGCGCTCTTCCAGGGAGAACATATAACGTTTTTCGGCATTGATCCCAATAGCGATAATGAGTTCATCAAATAGGGAGATGCCCCTCTGGATGATGTCGTAATGCCCTAAAGTAATGGGGTCAAAGGATCCCGGGAAGATGGCGCGTTTCATAGGTAACTGAGTGTTTGATTCAAAATTAGGTATTTTGGGATAAAGCATCCTCCACGGCACTTTCAAACAATCTGCGCAGTGGGATTCCTGCGGCTTGTGCCTGTTGTGGCAGGATACTTTCTTCGGTAAGCCCCGGGGTGGTGTTCATTTCCAGCAGGTAGGGTTCCTCCCCAACGAAGATAAACTCACTGCGGCTGTATCCTTTCATTTTCAGGGCAGTGTAAATAGAAGCAGCCACATCGCCAACCTTTTGCTCCAATTCCTTACTGATCCTTGCCGGGGTGATCTCCGTTGATTTACCCTGATACTTGGCTTCGTAGTCGAAAAAGTCGTTTTCACTTACGATCTCCGTAATCGGCAGGACCTTAATTTTACCTTCATAGCGGATTACACCAACGGATACTTCAGTCCCTTCGAGGGCGGCTTCAATGAGGATCTCATCGTCCTCCCCAAAAGCTTTTTCAATCGCCCCGGGCAAATCCTCCACTGCATACACCTTAGACATCCCAAAACTGCTCCCGGCCTTGTTGGCCTTTACAAAACAAGGCAGTCCCACTTTGTCTACAATGACACGTGTATCAAAAGGGTCGCCCTGGTTGATATAATAGGAGCGCGCGCATTTCACTCCATAAGGTTTAAGGACGCTGAGAAAATCACGTTTGTTAAAGGTCAGGGCTGCCTGGTAGTGGTTGCAGGAAGTATGCGGGATACCGAGCAGGGCAAAGTACGCCTGCATATAACCGTCCTCCCCTGGAGTGCCGTGAATGGCGTTGAATACACAATCGAACCTAACAGGCCCCTCCCCGAAATCCACGGAAAAATCGTGGCGGTTTACCGGGTATTCCTTCCCTGAGGCGTCCAGCCCCACCCATTTGTCTTTCAGGATGTGGACCCTGTAGGCATCGTAGGTATCATTGTTTAAATGTGTGTATACCACACTTCCACTTTTCATGGAGATATCCACTTCGCTAGAATACCCACCCATAATAATGGCAACAGTTTTTTTCATCCTGGTAGCGATTGACGGTGCTCATAACAAATATCATCTTTTCGTGCCAAACAAAAAAAGCCCAAATACAATCTCCTTACGTATATTATAAAAGCAGTTGTATTTGAAGACGAGCGGTTGCATATATACTTAGGGCATTTCCTATATTTGGACACTGAAGCAATACCGAACATGAAATCCTTTATTGCATTTTTAAGAAGCAGAGTTTTTTTGATCAACCTGGGCCTTGCCCTTGTGGCAGGCGTGATAATTGTTTTGCTCACCCTGCAGTGGCTAAAAAGTTCTACCCACCACGGGGAGTTCGTGGAGGTCCCTGATTTATCCAAACTTTCCGTAATGGAAATGCGAGAAACACTGGAGGCGAGTGGGTTGCGCTACGAGGTCCTGGATTCTGCAAATTTTGATCCCAACTACCCCCGCTTTTCCATTATTGAACAGGACCCACCGGCTGGGAACAAGGTGAAAACGAACAGGAAGATCTACGTGACGGTAAATCCTTCCGGATACAAGAAAGTTACCATCCCACAAATCATTCAGGTCACCCAGCGGAATGCTACGGCCATGCTTCGGGCGGTTGGGCTTGAGGTGGAACGCATCACCTATATTGATCAACTGGGAAAAGATATGGTCTACTACATCCGGCACAAAGGGAAACAGGTAAAGCCTGGAGACAAATTACCCAAAACCTCGGGAATTGAACTGGTATGCGGCAACGGGACCATCCCGGACCGGGCGAGGGTACAAGCCGATAATTAATACACATGGATGACGAACAGCAGGTCCTGCCCGGGGAAGATGAACTTTTTGAACACTACAGCTTTGTAGCCTCAAAAGGCCAGGACCCCCTCAGGGTAGACAAATTCCTGATGAACTTTATCGAAAATGCCACCCGCAACAAAATTCAGCAGGCGGCAAAAGCCGGACATATCTGGGTAAATGGCAAGTCGGTAAAACAGAACTACCGGGTAAAACCGGACGATGAGGTAAAGGTGATGTTCGAACACCCGCCTTACGAGTTTTTACTGGTGCCGGAAAATATCCCCCTTGCTATCGTATATGAGGATGATGATTTACTCGTGATAAACAAACCCGCGGGCATGGTGGTGCATCCCGGTCATGGCAATTATTCCGGCACCCTGGTCAACGCCCTGGCCTATCATTTTGAGCAGCTCCCTGTGAACAGCAACAATCGCCCTGGGTTGGTGCACCGGATAGACAAGGATACTTCCGGCCTTCTGGTGGTGGCTAAGACCGAGGCAGCGATGACCCACCTTGCACAGCAGTTTTTTGACAAGAGCAGTGAACGGGAATACATCGCGCTGGTATGGGGCAATGTCGCCGATGATTCGGGTACGATAACGGGGCATATCGGGCGAAACCCCAAGAACCGCCTGCAAATGCAGGTATTTCCCGAGGGCGATCATGGGAAGCATGCCGTTACCCATTACAAGGTATTGGAACGCATGCACTATGTGACCCTCATATCCTGCAGGTTGGAGACTGGGCGGACCCACCAGATCAGGGCCCATATGAAATACATCGGGCACACCCTGTTTAACGATGCGCGTTACGGGGGCGATAAGATCCTGAAGGGGACCACTTTTACCAAATACAAGCAGTTTGTAGAGAATGCCTTTAAGATATTGCCCAGGCAGGCCCTGCATGCAAGGACACTCGGATTTACCCACCCGAGGACGGGTAAGGCAATGACATTTGAGGCAGACCTCCCTGAAGATATGTCGGCCTGTATCGAGAAATGGCGACAATACGCCTCCCACCAGCAGTCAAAATAGGTTTCATCAATACAACCATTGATAAGACTTTAGGGAAGCCCTGTGGATTTCACAAAAATCCTCTTTATTTTTACTCGCAAATTCTGTGCTATGAAGATTGTCATTTCCCCTGCCAAGTCACTTGATTTTGAACGCCCACTCCCAACAGACCGGTTCACCCTTCCCCAATTTATAAGTGAAGCCGAAAAGCTCAATAAGTTACTTGCAAAGAAGAAGCCCAAGGCCCTTTCCAGCCTAATGGGGATTTCCAATAAACTGGCCGAGCTCAACTGGGAACGGAACCAGGAATTCAATCCGCCTTTTACCCCGGAGAACGCAAGGCCTGCTGTGTACGCCTTTAGTGGTGACGTCTATCAGGGACTGGATGCCTACTCGCTGCCCAAGGATAAACTGGATGCGCTACAGGACAGCCTGAGGATACTTTCAGGATTATACGGTATCCTAAAACCCCTTGACCTTATACAGCCTTATCGTCTCGAAATGGGGACACAATTGAAAGTAGGCCGGAAGAAAAATCTTTATGAATTCTGGAAAGGCACCCTTACTGATGCCATCAACCAGGAGCTGCAAGCGGATGAGCTCTTCGTCAACCTCGCCAGCAATGAATATTTCAGCGCCCTGGATGCTAAAAAACTGAAGGTACCTGTAATCACCCCAATCTTCAAGGACTGGAAGAACGACAAGCTCAAGATCATCAGTTTCTTTGCCAAGAAGGCGAGGGGGTCAATGGTGCGTTATATTCTGGATACCAATGCGAAAACCCTGGACGACCTTCGCGGATTTAACTACGATGATTACCTGTACAGCCCGGAACACACCCTGAAAGAACACCAACCCGTATTTGTGCGATAGAATATTTTGGGATTCTTACCGTTACCAAAATAAAGGTACATCAATGAAACGGTTTCTTCTTTTAATGGTCCTCCTGACCACAGGATTTTTCTCCTGTACAGATCGGGATGACGACCTGGAGGCGGTAAATATCAGGATCAAAAACAGCAGTACGCTGCCATTTGATTCGGTGCAGGTTGGAGAGGCAACAGCACCCTATACCAATGTGGCCCCGGACGAATATTCGGACTACCAGGAGTTTGAAACGGCTTACACCTATGCCTTTGTACAGATTAACTCAGGGGAGGAAACCTATACCCTGCAGCCTATAGATTTTGTTGGGGAAACCCCGCTTCCCTTAGGTTTTTATACCTATGAACTGGATGTCACCGAGGCCGGAGAGGTAGTACTTACGTTTGTGGTGGATTAGGTTTTGCTTTTCACACCTACCTTGTCTTCCACGGAAGCCTTTTTCTTGATTTTTCTAGGGCGGCGAACACCGTAGGACTTATTCACGATTTTTCCCCTTTTTGATTTTTTATCTCCTTTTCCCAT
>NZ_CEYNTP010000168.1:0-6364 GCF_982873095.1 Lentiprolixibacter sp.
TGCTTAGTATCCCCTTGTTTTCGCTTTGCGCGTTACGGGTAGGACCCCTGTAAAATACGTTGGTCTGGAAATCCACCTTATAGGGTAGGGGGACTTTCGCACTCAACCGGGTAAACCAGGTAAAGTTGTCGGCATCAAAGTTCTGAGTGATCACCTCGCCCTGAAAATCCGTATAGGTGTAATCTCCGCGCAGGTTTTGCTGAAACAGGTTGAGGTTCCAGGTGAGCCTCCAGCTGCGCTTGGGCACAAAGGTGGTTGTAAATTCCCATCCAATACGCTCATCAGTGGCCAGGTTGATCGGAGTTCTCCGCTGTACAGGTACGAGCACCGGGTTTCCGGGATCATCCGGGTTTTCTATTTCCACAAAATCTCCGGTTTCCTGCTGTATAAACTGAAATACCCCTGTGGAACGGTTGTAATAGGCCGATGTGTTAAAGGTGAATTTATCCCACCTTTTTAAATAACCAAAATCAAAGGCATTGGTATAGGTAGGATCCAGATCAGGGTTCCCCTGAAACAGGTTGGTATTACTGGAACGTGACGGGAAAGGATTTATGAAGCGGGACCTGGGCCTCCGTAACCTCCGGCTATAACTGATCGTCAGCTGTTCTTTTTCAGAAAATTCGTAACCCAGGAAAATAGAGGGAAACCAGTCTACATAATCCTTATCGGTAACTTCCCCTGTATTGACCAATTCTATGCCAATATCGGAAGCTTCCATCCTCATTCCACCGAGAATATTGAATTTCTTGTATTTGGTACCCAACTGCACATAGGCGGCATTTACGTATTCCTTGTAGTTCAGTTCGTTGCTGAAATTCGGGTCTACATCCAGGATCCCGTTATCCAATATCCCGAAATCAAAATCCGTATTGAAATTGTTAAAGGTGCCCCGGTAACCCAATTCAAATTGGGATTGGTTGTCTTTGCCAAATGGCAGCACGTAGTCCATTTGAAGCAATTGCCTTTCCTGGGACTCATCATTGATAGTCTGTTCGGTAGGCAGATCAATATTATCCCCAAGAATCACTTCTTCTATAATGGAGTTCTCAAAGTCGTCCCCACTGGAGAATTGATAGTCCATAGTAAGTTCATGCCCGTCCTTTTCGAAACGCTTAACGAAGTTTACGGAATATTGAATATTCTGGTCCTCCTCGTCCTCATTGGTGAAGCGGTTTCTCCGGATAGTGGGGTTGCGGGACCCGTCAAAGTTGAAAAAGTCGATGTTCGTTAGACTGTTCCCCGTTGAATTACGGTATACAAATGAATTGGTAAGGCTGCTTGTGTCATCAAAGAAAAGTTCAAAACCAATATTCGTGTTAAACCCTTTCCGCTCACGCTGATAGTCCCTTATCTCGTCCTGGAAGCTGGCCGTAGTGCCATCCGGGTTGAAGTTTTCCTGTTCGAACAGGGCATTTCCCGGTGCATTCCTGTACCTGTACGTGGTGTTGGTGAAAATATTGAATTTCTCACGCCTCAGGTTCAGGCTGAGTGCCCCACCGAAGTTATCAGGCTGTCCGGCAAAGAGGTTTAGGGAGCCGTTCAATCCAGCGGTTTTGCTCTGTTTTAAAACGATGTTGAGTATCCCTGCGGTTCCTTCTGCGTCGTATCGGGCCGAAGGGTTGGTGATGACCTCCACTTTCTCGATCGCCTCTGCGGGAAGTTGCTGCAGGGTTTCCGGGTTGAGGCCAGACAGGGCAGAAGGTTTTCCATTGATCAGGATACGCACACTTTCATTTCCCCTAAGGCTGATGTTTCCTTCCACATCCACTGTAACACTGGGAACATTGTCCAGAACGTCGGTTACGGACCCGCCGCGCACAGTAAGGTCAGACCCTACATTATATACTTTTTTGTCGAGCCGCAGTTCCACTGTGGTACGCTCGCCAACCACTTCCACTGCTTCCAGTTGTTCGGCATCAATAGAAAGAGTGATGCGCCCCAGATCTGTGGAAGTCCTGAATACCTGATCCTTGAGCTCATAGGTCTTGTAACCCAGGTATTCCACCCGTACATGATATCTTCCCGGAAAGGTTTCTACCTCGAACTTACCCGTGATGTCTGTTATTCCCCCGGTGATCCGGTCAGGGCGTTGTACGCTTTGCAAGACTAAGGTGGCATATTCCAAAGCATGGCCCGTTTCCTGGTCGAAGACCATTCCTGTAATGTTGATTGATTGTGGGGTTCGTCCTTGTGGACGCTGCGCTAAGCTTAGAGTAACACTCAGTGCACAAGCCAGGGAGAGGAGTATTCTCATTGTTCCGTTTTGGATTTTTTTCTCCTTCTTTTTTTCTTTTTAAGCTTGTAACCGTTTTTTTGATATTCTTCGAGTGCATTAAATTTTTCTTCAGGCAACCCTGCTTTAAGTTCTGCCTGCTGGTTGATCTGGATCTTCTCCAAACCCTCTCTCATTTTTTCAGGACTGAGTTCCAGTAATTGCAGTTGGATACGCTGATCCACGTATTTCGTAAGGATACTGCTCACTACAGCCTGTTCAAAATCATTTAAGCTAAGTGCCTCAGTGATCTTTGGCATTTGTTCTTCAACGATTTCCTCTGCCGTCTTGGGTTTGGGTTCCTGTCTTTCCACAGGGGTCCTCGGGATTCCGCTGCGCTGCCTTCCATACATACCCCTTTGACCTACCTGACCGCAGAGCTCACTGAAGCCCAGCAGGGTACAAAATATTAATAGTGGATATAGCTTATTAAACCACATTACACTCAATTCTTAGAGCGTAAAAGTAGCATTTGGTTTAACGATCGGAGGTTAATTGTATGTTAAAGTACCAGTATAGTTAAACAGAATATCAGGATAGGAAAAACTGATACGAAGGCCTGAGAACGGGGGGTTCCTCTAAAGCAGTTCAGCTATTTTTTCTGCAGGTCGGCCAATTACGGCTTTGTCCCCTACCTGTACAATAGGCCTTTCAATAAGTTTGGGATGCCTGGAGAGGGCTTCTATAAGCTGTGTATCGCTCAGCTCTTTGCCTTTGAATTCACTTTTCCAGACGGACTCATTTTTTCGAATAAGGTCGATAGGACGGAGGGAGAGCGCATTCAGCAGTTCACTGATTTGCTCAGGGGTCAATGGGTCATCGAGGTAACGTATAACTTCAAACTCTTTGCCTGCAGCCTCTAAATATGCAAGGCCTTCCCTTGATTTACGGCAACGCGGGTTGTGGTAGATTTTAATCATAGTGATCCAATAGATTTTGTACTAAACTTCTTTTTCCTTTTGCCCCATCATCATTAAATACGCCTTAAGGAAGGCATCCAGGTCCCCATCCATGACGGCATCCACATTCCCGGTTTCCATTCCCGTACGCACATCTTTAACCAGTTTGTAGGGATGCATTACATAGTTTCGGATCTGCGAGCCCCATTCGATCTTCATTTTTGAGGATTCAATCGCGTCCCGGGCTTCCTGCTTTTTGCGCAATTCAATTTCATAGAGCTGCGATTTAAGCATCTTGAGGGCAGTGGCCCGGTTATCGTGCTGGGAACGGGAATCCGAACAGGATATCTGTATTCCCGTAGGTTTGTGCACCAGTTGCACTTTGGTTTCTACCTTGTTTACGTTCTGTCCCCCTGCACCACTGGAACGGGCGGTTGTGATCTCTATATCCGACGGATTCACTTCGATTTCTATACTGTCGTCTACCAGTGGATATACATACACAGAAGCAAAAGACGTATGGCGTTTGGCATTGCTGTCAAAAGGGGATATGCGCACCAGCCGGTGTACGCCATTCTCACCTTTCAGCCAACCAAAGGCATAATCCCCGTTGATCTGGAGGGTAACGGTCTTTATTCCGGCCACATCGCCTTCCTGAAGGTTGAGTTCCTTGACTTTGTAGCCATTTTTCTCACTCCACATCAGGTACATGCGCATTAGCATAGCTGCCCAGTCACAACTTTCCGTACCCCCGGCTCCAGCCGTGATCTGAAGAATAGCCACCATATCGTCACCTTCTTCAGACAACAT
This sequence comes from Lentiprolixibacter sp., assembly GCF_982873095.1. Classification (NCBI taxonomy): domain Bacteria; kingdom Pseudomonadati; phylum Bacteroidota; class Flavobacteriia; order Flavobacteriales; family Flavobacteriaceae; genus Lentiprolixibacter; species Lentiprolixibacter sp. The sequence goes on from NZ_CEYNTP010000168.1 coordinate 3,985, forward strand.
ATTGCGGAATTCGAGGCTTTCAATGGCATTGAGGGCTTTGGTGTACTGCTCCTCTACTTCCTCAGGGTCTATTTCCCCCTCTTTGTGGAATTCCAGCAGCACTTCCAGGTCATGGGTCAGGGTTTCTGAAGTGTTGTAGTCCTCAACCCATTTCTTTTTATTTTGAAGCAAGCGCATCTGCTCCTGTGCTTTTCTGGGATCGTCCCAGAAATCCGGGGCAAGTGTCTTTTCTTCTTCGTTTTCTATTTCGATGAGTTTGGCATCAATGTCAAAGATACCTCCTTAGCGCACCGAGGCGCCCGATAAGATCTTTAAACTGATCTGTAGTAATCATAAACAAAGCTTTGGTCAAAAATACGTTTTAAACATGGTTGGGCAATCAATTTTATATAAATTTAAATTTCCAACAGAGAACACTATGAAATACACCATTACCGGCCTTGCTTTTATACTTCTGCAAGGTTTCTCACTGAATGCACAATTCTCCAAAAAAAGTCAGGATTACCAGGAATTTAAAGGATTTTTCAACTACTTCTATGATGATGACAAGGATCGCGTCTACCTCGAGGTTGCTGAACTGGAAAAGGACTTTCTCTACGTGTACTCCCTGAGTAGCGGAATCGGAAGTAATGATATAGGTTTGGATAGGGGACAACTTGGAAATGAGCAGGTTGTACATTTTAAAAAAGCGGGAAACAAATTGTTGCTCGTACAGCCCAACCTGCGCTTCAGGGCCCTTACAGACAATGTACTGGAGCGGAAGTCGGTGGAACAGGCCTTCGCAAGATCTGTGCTCCACGGCTTTAAAATAGAGGAAGTAATAAACGGGAAGTACATCATAGACATTACCGATTTCCTGATGCGTGATGCCCATGGGGTAGCTGGCCGGTTAAAGAGGGCCAAACAGGGAAATTACACCCTGGATAAATCACGTAGTGCCATTGCAATGGAAAGGACAAAGGCGTTTCCAAAAAACCTTGAGTTTGACTATATCCTGACCTTCAAAGGGGAGCCCAAGGGGGCCTATATCCGATCTGTTGCACCCAACCCCTCTCTGGTCACCGTGGCACAACACCACAGTTTTATCGAGTTGCCAGATAATAAGTACAGGAAAAGGGCATTTGACCCACGCAGTGGGGCCTATCCGTTTTCTTTTTATGACTATGCAACCCCGGTTCAGGAACCCATATTAAAACGCTTCATTACCCGGCATCGGCTAGAGAAAAAAGACCCCAGGGCGGCTGTAAGTGAAGCTGTTGAACCCATTGTCTACTATCTGGATAATGGTACTCCTGAACCTGTTCGCTCTGCTTTAATGGAGGGAGGGAAATGGTGGAATGAGGCCTTCGAGGCCATCGGTTTTAAAAATGCATTTCAGTTGAAAATACTTCCGGATGATGCGGACCCTCTCGATGTCCGGTATAATGTGATCCAATGGGTACACCGATCCACAAGGGGATGGAGCTATGGAAGCAGTATTACCGATCCCCGAACAGGTGAGATCATCAAAGGGCACGTTAGTCTCGGCAGTTTGCGGATCAGGCAGGATTTTATGATCGCACAGGCGCTCATGAACCGCCCCTATGCAGAGCGCGACGACAATGACCAGGCCATGCTCGAATTGGCCCTGGCTCGTATCCGTCAGTTATCGGCCCACGAGATCGGGCATACGCTGGGATTTGCCCATAATTTTGCTGCCAGCACGAACGATCGCGCATCGGTGATGGACTATCCCCATCCGGACATCGATATCCAACAAGGGGCAATAGACTTTTCAAACGCCTATGATACCGGCATAGGGGAATGGGACAAGGTTTCCGTCGCCTATTCCTACTCACATTTTCCGGAAGGGACGGAAGAAAGAACCGCACTGAATAAAATTTTGGACGACGCTCGGGAAGCCGGACTGCGATATATCTCAGACCAGGATGCGAGGCCGATGGGAGGCGCACATGCGCTGGGGCACCTCTGGGACAATGGCGCCTCCGCCGCTGCAGAATTGGACGAAGTACTGCAGATCCGGAAATTGGCCATGAACAACTTTTCCGCTGAAAACATAAGGTCCTATGAACCCTATTCGGTACTGGAGGACGTCTTTGTTCCCCTGTATTTCTTTCACCGCTACCAGACAGAAGCCACCGCCAAAGTTGTAGGGGGCCTGGATTACAATTACGCTACAAGGGGCGACAGACAGGGTATTTGGAAAACAGTGGAAAAGCAGGAACAACTAAAAGCTTTGGACGCCCTGTTGAAAACCCTTGATGCCAAAGAGCTGGCCATCCCCCGCGAAAAATTACCCCTTTTTCCTCCCAGGGCCATAGGGTATAACCGTACGCGGGAATCCTTCAAGGGTAAAACAGGGGTTAGTTTTGATGCGCTG
>NZ_CEYNTP010000169.1:0-6279 GCF_982873095.1 Lentiprolixibacter sp.
CAGGCATTACCGGTTAGTGCAAATATCAGTCCTCTGGGTACCATCCTTGTTGGGAGTAACGTTCCTGAGGAAGAAGAGAGAAAATTAAAACTGGAAATTTTCTACACAGAGGCCAACTAATCCCCTTTTAGCATACCAATCACAGAAGATTTGCGTTATCTGAACGATATTTTGGTACGGAACACTCACATGTGTTACCTTTGATTTCCAAGTAAAAAATACAATTATTTTATGTGCGGCATAGTAGGATATATCGGAAACAGAGATGCTTACCCTATAATAATCAAAGGCTTACAAAGGCTGGAGTATCGGGGATATGACAGCGCTGGGATCGCTCTTTACGATGGGAGTGAAATCAACATGGCCAAAACCAAAGGGAAGGTTTCTGATTTGAAGAATATATCTGAATCAAAAATATCGCTGCAAGGTTCCCTAGGAATCGGACATACCCGATGGGCAACCCATGGAGTCCCTAATGATGTTAATTCCCACCCGCATTATTCCAATTCCGGCGACCTCGTCATTATCCATAACGGGATCATTGAAAACTATGAAGCTATAAAGCAGGAGCTTACCAACAGGGGGTATTTCTTTGAGTCAGATACAGATACTGAAGTCCTTGTGAACCTTATTGAAGAGGTAAAAAAACAGGAAGGTGTAAAACTGGGACAGGCGGTGCAGATGGCCCTGAACCAGGTTGTAGGCGCCTATGCTATTGCCGTATTTGACAAGCAGAAACCCAACGAAATTGTAGTGGCCCGGCTGGGAAGTCCCCTGGCCATTGGCATGGGAGATGGAGAATTTTTTATAGCCTCTGATGCTTCACCCTTTATTGAGTACACCAAAAATGCGGTATACCTCGAGGACGGGGAGATGGCAGTGGTTCGAGTGGGGAAAGAGATTAAACTTCGCAAGATCAAGGATGACGCCATCACTTACCCTATGATTCAGGAATTGCAGATGAATCTTGAAGAAATTGAGAAGGGGGGATATGATCATTTCATGCTCAAGGAGATATTTGAACAGCCCAGGGCAATCAAGGATACCTATCGGGGGAGGATGCTTGTGAATGAAGGGATCATCAAAATGTCCGGGCTGGATCAGAATATGGAAAAAATCCTGAACGCCAACCGGATCATCATCGTAGCCTGTGGTACTTCCTGGCACGCCGGTTTGGTAGCGGAATATATCTTCGAGGACCTGGCAAGGATACCAGTTGAGGTGGAGTACGCTTCTGAATTCCGATACAGGAATCCGGTAATTACCGAAAATGATGTAGTTATCGCCATATCACAGTCTGGGGAAACTGCAGATACCCTAGCTGCCATTAAGCTGGCCAAGGAACGCGGGGCCTTTGTTTTTGGAGTTTGCAACGTGGTTGGGTCTTCCATAGCACGTGAAACCCAGGCTGGTGCCTACACGCATGCCGGGCCAGAAATCGGGGTAGCATCAACCAAGGCATTCACCACACAGATTACCGTACTTACCCTTATGGCGCTGAAGCTTGCCAAAGAAAAAGGCGAACTGTCTGAAGAGCAATTTCACCAGCACCTGATCGAGCTGGAAAATATCCCTGCTAAGGTAGAAAAGAGCCTGGAAGGGAATCCTTTGGTCGAAATTATAGCGGAAGCCTACAAAGACTCTGAAAACTGCCTGTATCTCGGAAGGGGTTACAACTTTCCCGTGGCATTGGAAGGAGCACTGAAACTTAAGGAGATCAGCTACATCCATGCCGAGGGTTATCCTGCTGCAGAAATGAAGCACGGGCCTATTGCCCTTATTGACGAGCAAATGCCTGTTATTGTAATTGCCACTAGAAAAGGACATTACGAAAAAGTGGTGAGCAACATTCAGGAAATCAAATCCAGAAAGGGGAAGATCATTGCCATTGTCACCGAAGGGGACGAACAGGTCAGGGACCTTGCCGATCATGTTATCGAAGTCCCCGAGACCTTTGAGAGCCTTAGCCCGCTGCTTACTACAATTCCGCTGCAATTGCTCTCCTATCACATCGCTGTGATGAGAGGCTGTAATGTGGACCAACCCAGGAATTTGGCGAAGTCTGTCACGGTAGAGTAGGTCAAGCTTTAAACCCCTGCATTCCCAATTGGTGTCAGGAAACCTCCTGATACGTTGCTTCTATCTGGCTGGTTGTCCGGAGTGGGGAATATTGCCAAGTCTATATTATTCAGGCATATAAATTGTGATCTGCACAGCATTACCCCCTACTTTTTGTGGATTTATAATTCCCAAGCAAAAAATTTCTGTATCTTGGCTGTTAAACTAAACTAATTAACTCAAAGCACGAATGAAAAGATTTATTCTCGGAACCCTTATGTTTATGGGGGTTTTTGCGTATTCCCAAACGCAACTAAGCGGAAGTGTTGTGGATGATGAAACAGGGGAACCTTTAATTGGGGCAACCATTTTGGTTGAAGGAACCACAACCGGAACCACTACCGATTTTGATGGGGCGTTCAGCCTTACTGTACCTTCAGATCCACCTTTCAACCTTGTCGTTTCCTACACGGGCTACGCAACACAAACTGTGGCGATAACAGAAGCTAAAGACGATTTGAGGATAGGACTTGCCTTTAGTGCCACAAGTCTCGATGAGGTGGTTATTGGTGCTTCAAGAACACCGGAACGGGTATTTGAATCCCCGGTGTCTATTGAGCGCTTCGGGCTCAGAGAAATAAAGAACACTACCGCCGAATCTTTCTACGGTGGTCTCCAGAATCTTAAAGGTGTTGATATCAATACGAACAGTTTAACCTTTCAATCGGTCAATACCCGCGGGTTTGCCACCTTTGCCAATACGCGTTTCATGCAATTGGTAGATGGGATGGACAATACGGCTCCAGGTCTTAACTTCGTTTTGGGTAACCTGGTGGGGATGTCAGAACTGGAAGTACAGAGCGTTGAGATCCTTCCCGGAGCTTCTTCCGCACTTTACGGAGCAGGTGCCTTTAACGGGATCCTGTTCATGCGAAGTAAAAGTCCGTTTGATTTCCAAGGAATCAGCGCGTATTTCAAGACGGGAATTACTTCTCAGGAAGCGGCAGGTGAAAATAACTACTATGATTTTGGGGTTAGAGCCGCCCATGCATTCAGCGATAAGCTGGCTGTAAAGGCCAATTTTTCCTACCTCTCAGGGGAAGACTGGCATGCCAATAGTGTGGAAGACCTGTCAAATCCAGGTGCAGACCGGACCAATCCCGCCTACGATGGCCTTAATGTTTACGGAGATGAAGTGGGAACATTATTGAATTTTGATGCACTGGCAGGATTGCCTTCTGGTACGGTAGGCTCTGCCTTCGTTACCCGTACCGGGTATACAGAACGCGAGCTTGTCAACTACAACGCAGAAAGTGTAAAAAGTGATTTCTCGGTTTACTATCGGCCTTTTGCAGATGATTTTGAAATCATTTACAACGGTCGGGTAGGCCGCGGAAATACAATCTACCAGGGAGCCAACCGATATGCGGTCAGGAATTTCATCCTGCAACAGCATAAAATAGAGTTCCGAAATAACAACTTCTTCTTACGGGGGTATATTACTTCAGAAAATGCTGGAGATTCTTATGATTCCCGTTTTGCGGCAATTAACGTAAACCGTTCCTGGAAATCTGATACCGACTGGTTCACCCAGTACGCCCAAACCTATATCGGGGCACGGCTTGGTGTTGGGACAGGAGTCCTGGCTGATGAGGCTACGGCCCATGCTGTTGCCCGGCAAGTGGCTGATACTGGACGTTTGATCCCAGGAACTCCGCAATTCCAGAGAGCGTTTAACCAGGTAATCTCCGATGGGGATCTGACTACCGGAGCCAAGTTTATCGACAACACCAAATTTCGCCACATAGATGCCAATTACAACTTCAGCCACCTTACCAGTGAAGTGGCCGATATTCAGATCGGAGGCTCTTTCCGGGAATACGAGCTGAATTCCAGCGGAACGATCTTCACGGATTTGGATGGACCCATTACGTACAAGGAATACGGGGCTTATATGCAGGTACAAAAGAAATTGCTGGATGAGCGTTTAAAGTTTACTGGCTCCATGCGCTATGATAAGAACGAATTCTTTGACGGTTTCCTTTCTCCGAGGGTCTCCCTGGTGTATACTGCTGGAGCCGATCGTAACCAGAACTTCAGGGTTTCCTACCAGCAAGGGTTCAGGAATCCAACCACACAGGACCTCTTTATAGGCTTGAATGCCGGAAGGGCAATTCTGGTAGGTTCTGCACCGGATAACCTGGACAGGGATGTGAGGAACTTCCCATTATCAGATGCGGGTCAGACCCTTACCGGGGCCTCTGAGGCTACCATAGTGGGACGGGCTGCGTATGAGAATGCATTTTCTTTAAGCTCTGTAAACGCAGGTAATCCAACGGCTGTAAACACCCCTCTGGTGCAGCCAGAAGAAATATCTGCCTATGAAGCAGGGTACCGGGCACAATTTGGAAATGTAGTGGTAGACGTAAGCGGATACTTTAACAAGTACACCAACTTCATCTCCAACACTACTGTAGTTGTCCCCTTCTACGGCCAGGCAGGAGATGGGAGCCTATCTCTCCTGGCACTTCAGAACGGAGACTTCTTCGGATACCAGACCTATACGAATGCAGAAGTGGATATTGAGTCCTATGGGGTTACAGCGGGAATCGACGCTAAAATCTTCCGATCTTTTGATATAGGTGTCAACTACACCTATGCAGATTTTGACTTTAATGAAGCGGCTTTCCCCGATTTCCGGACCAATTTCAACACGCCTAGGCACAAGGTAAAAGCTTCCTTTGGGAATACAGCTTTGTTCGAGAACTTTGGGTTCAACTTTAATTACCGATGGAGTGATTCCTACTTCTGGCAGGCGACTTTTGCCGATGGGGAGATCCCTTCCTATTCCGTTCTGGATGCGCAGATCAATTATGCGGTGCCCAGCATTAAGTCGGTATTTAAGGCAGGAGGCTCCAACATTCTCGGAGAGGAATATTTCTCCGCAATCGGTACCGGGGCAGTAGGTTCAATTTTCTATGTTTCCTGGACCATAAACCCTTAAGTGTAAATATTTAATCAAGTACAAAGCACCGGGATCCCGGTGCTTTTTTTATGTCCAAAAAAAGACGAAAAATCCATTCTAATTTCAGAAGGAATACCCTATCTTTGCAGCCGAAAAATGAACACAGGAAAATTATTTTTCCCATTCTCGGAAAGATAAAAATCCACTAAAAATAAATTACTAGCACAATGGCTAAAGTCACAGGTAAAATTGCACAGATTATCGGACCGGTTATCGATGTTGAATTTAAGTCCGGATCTGACCTTCCTAAGATTTATGATTCCCTGGAAATTACCCGGGAAGACGGAACCATACTGGTATTGGAGGTACAGTCGCACATTGGTGAAAACACGCTAAGGGCTGTAGCTATGGATTCTACAGACGGCATGAGCCGCGGTATGGAAGTAGTGGCTACCGGGAATGCGATACAAATGCCTGTTGGTGAAAATATTTATGGCCGGTTGTTTAATGTGATCGGGGATGCCATTGACGGAATGGAAAACCTGCCCAAGGAAGGAAAGAACGGTCTTCCCATCCACAGGGAGGCTCCAAAATTTGAAGATCTTTCTACTTCTACAGAAGTGCTTTTCACCGGTATTAAAGTAATTGACCTCATTGAGCCTTACGCCAAAGGGGGTAAAATTGGATTGTTCGGTGGTGCCGGTGTTGGTAAGACCGTATTGATCCAGGAGTTGATCAACAACATCGCGAAAGGCCACGGTGGACTTTCTGTTTTTGCCGGTGTTGGGGAAAGGACACGGGAAGGGAACGACCTGCTCCGTGAAATGCTGGAATCTGGCATTATCAAATACGGGGACGAGTTCCTCCACTCTATGGAGGCTGGAGGCTGGGACCTGAGCAAGGTAGATAAAAAAGCCATGAAAGAATCCAAGGCTACATTTGTGTTCGGGCAAATGAACGAACCTCCGGGGGCACGTGCCCGTGTAGCACTTTCCGGCCTTACGATTGCGGAATATTTCCGTGATGGGGCGGGAGAAGGACAAGGAAAAGACGTATTGTTCTTTATCGATAACATCTTCCGGTTTACACAGGCAGGTTCAGAGGTGTCCGCCCTTCTGGGACGTATGCCTTCTGCGGTTGGATATCAGCCTACTCTGGCCACAGAAATGGGAGCCATGCAGGAGCGTATTACTTCTACTAAGAGGGGATCCATTACTTCCGTACAGGCCGTATATGTGCCTGCGGATGACCTTACC
>NZ_CEYNTP010000170.1:0-5154 GCF_982873095.1 Lentiprolixibacter sp.
TATATTTCTGAGGATGCCCCCAATTTCGATGGCAATCTTATAAGTTCCGGCGGGAAACAATTCTGGCTCCAGAATCAATTGCCCCTTACCATTCCGTGTACTGGTCCTTAGCAGTTGGATATTCCCTTTTTCATCTTCAACTGCCACCCGTATGCCCAGCCCGTCAGGTACAAGCTGCTTCATAAAACTTCGGATAGGCCCGATGGAAATGATGCGTTGGTTTTCAGAAACCCCTAGCTCAAAATAAGGGAAAGCCGCCTTGAATTCCAGGGAGAGGGTGTTGCTTTGAGATATGCCGGCAATGTAGGCGCTTATTTTCCAGGTGTTCGGACGTTCAGAGTGTAAAAACTCCACATTGGCTACCCCGGAAAGGGTCTTGCCCATGGCGTATAATTTTTCTTCCCCCGAGGTGTTCACAACAAAATTTACGAGGGTACCATCACTAATGGTGTTCCCATACTGGTCCACAATTCTAGAGGTATTGATGGTGAGGAGTTGATGTCCGTCTGCATAGTCATGTACGCGTTCAAATTCAAGATCAAAATCCACGGAATTTCCGGGCCGCAGCTGTACACTAAGCTCCTTAGACTGACTTCCGTTGTGCTCAACGACGGCCAGCATTACCCCACTTTGGTTTGGGCTATAGAGGTTTTTCCATACCAGTCCGTTTTTAGTGTGTATCGTATCCGTTACTACTTTTTCTCCATTTTGCCTGGAAATCGTGAGGGGACTATCCTCTGGCAGGAGATTATCATACCTATCTGTAGGGAGGGCCACCAACATGGTATGGTCATTTCCACCAACCCGGATCGATTTTGGCCCCAGGTAGGTTTCAATCAGACCCTGGCGTTCAGGCACTGGATGGATATGAATGTTACCATTAGGGAGGGCACCTCCAGATTTGAGTAGTACCCATGACGTAACCCCGGCATTTTCGGTAAGTTCGGCCGGCCAGTCGTAATGCCATTCGTTTGCTACTTTCTTCCCAGGGAGCGTTGTATTCCCAATAGAGGAGGTAAGCAGAAGAGAAGGTATGCGGTCTTCGTTTGCCGGAAATTTAAGTAAGATCTGTTCCCCTGCACTATAGCTCATATGTTGTGGCTGTCCCAATGTTGCCTTATTTGGCTGAAACCCCTCTTTTTGGCCACAGCTCAGGAAAATCCCCAGGAATAGAAGAAGCAAGGTCCGCATAATCAATATGATTTAGCCGTATAGGGGTTAAGGTCGAAACGCAGGTATCGGTATCCGGTTCCGGGTACTTCCTGTAGGGCTTTTTGCGATAGGTCTGGATTCCGGTTGGGTAGGTACTTCTCAGACATTTCTTTATTCGGCATTCCATTGATATAGATACGGTCCATATTTTGGTCAATGAGCCGTAGGTTGTCCAGCTGTAATGGGGTATAAGTAAAGAAATTGGTTCTCTGAACCCGTACCCCATCTTTCAGGAATTGATGGTCTACCCATACTATTTCACCTTCCTGGTCATAATAAGAAACCAATAGTTGTGGTATGGTTACCTCCATGACCCCACTGTTGAACAGCAACCCCTCCAATTGGTTCTCCGTTTGCCGGAGTTCCTGTATACCAAGGCCCCGATACAGGTCACGGGTAGCCACGTTTCCCGCACATTGCAGGTTGAACTTTACAGGGACCTCCTCGAAGGCTACCGGGGTAAATTCATCCGGGTTGAATGTTTCTGGTCCTTTTTCGTCATTGCCTGACCAGGCAATCCCTTCAAAATAGATTTTAAATGGCGTGGTTTCCCTAGGCAGGAGTTTGTGTTTCATCTCATATTTGGCATTAAAGCTTGCCAGTGCCTCATCTGCTTCATTGTAAAGTGTTGCCTTGATCACCACATCTGCAGGGACGTCATCCAGATTTTGTAGTTCCCCGATAATTGCATATTGCCCCTCATAATGCACCAGTTTGGCTGATATCACCTCCAGGGCCGGCTGTTCTAAAACATCTTCGTGATAGGTTTGCTGGGTGGTTATCCTCCGCCTTCCCTGGTTGTAGAATTGGGTGGTGTTTTCACTGAACAACTGGTCAGGTGGAATCTCATTTTCCACAGCCTCAGGCACTAAAAACCATTCTCCATTCCGTTGTACCAGTTCGTGGGTATCCACCCTACTAACTTTTTCAAGCGGGGTGATCCATTGGGTAACCACTTCTGCAACGGCTCTATTTTTACCTTGTTCTTTGAACTTCAGTCCCAGGGAATCGAGTTTCGCATATGAACTCAGTAAGCCGTCTTTTACGGAAATCTCGAGCATATATTGTGCGAGGGTGACCCCGCTTTCCGGGTCTAAATAGGCATGTGCCTGTTCAAACTCCTTAAAATCTAGTGCATCGTAATAGGCGGTCAGCAGGTTCTCCGGGGAATACTGAGCCCGGTGATCGAGGTAAAAGTGGTAAATGCCATATGCTGTTACCCCCAGGATCAGGAAGGCCCATAGGTGCTGGGTAACGGATAGTTTATGGGAAAAATGGGTATAGCTTAAGCCGAATTTCTCGAACAGGGGTTGGCGATAGTTTACAGTCTTTAATGCTCTGTACCAGATAGGCTGTATATTAAGCATAAATGCAATGAAGACGGTTAGCAAGGGGATGGTTCCCCATAGTAATTTTAAAGGGAGTGCCACCTCGTCCTTAGGCAAAATACTGGAAAGGGGAGGGACATTTGACTTTTCCCAGACTTCTATCCCATTTTCAAGCCGCTGCAAGCGTTGCCAGCCACAGAAGTAGAGGATGGGGTCATAGAATTTATCATTGGAAAAGATATACTTAAGGTGATATTTTTCCGGTACGGTGAGGAATTGTTGCAATGATCCAATTCCTTCTACCCCTTTGAATTTTGAGTTTTCCAATCGTTCAATCGCACGCGTGGTGAGTTCCGGGAGCCTTCGGGCGGAATGATAATTCCCGTCTACGGTCAGGGCATTGGTCTGAGCAGAGAGCCAGGCCATCTGATCCCCAAATCCTAGCGTAAGGTAGCGCCATTGGTCATGTTGGTCCTGATTCAGGAAGTTGACCAGAGGAAGCATTTTTATTTTCGGGGGTTGCGCGGGTCTGAAATAGCCAAGGCTCATGGTAAATACCACCATGAACACCAGTGCAGCAAGTAAGGAACCCCCTATGATCTTTGGAAACACCGCCCCTAAGCGTTCCCTGAGATAGGTGTTATAATCCCCTTCGAGCAAGCGGTACATCAATTCCCCAAACAGCGGCAGGGCCATAATGGTTGCCCAGAGGGTAAAACGGTCCAGGGTGAGGATATTAAAGGCATTCTCTCCTAACAGGGCTTTTGGTATTGGGGTAGTACCCCCGGTCCCTAGCAGGGTCAACAGGGAAATAGAGAGCCCGAAAAATAAATAGCGCTGGCTGTAAAAGCGATAGAATAAATACGGCAAAAGCAATAATAAGACCCCCCAGGGAATCAGGAAAAAGACCAGGCCGGAAGAAGTCACCTCCAGGAAATTGTCTCGTGATCCATGTGGGATGGGTACCTGGGTGATGGGATTGTTTTTGGTATTGATCCAGTAGGGCAGGATACAGCCGATGATTAAAAACAAGGACCCCATACCAAACCCAACAATCCTGCCAAACAGTCTTCTGAAAGCACGGAAAAAAGATAGAAAGGTTACTTTCTTCAAGTCGCCCGTATCTGCACTGGCCCGATCCATAATGGCCATTCCAATAAGCGGAAAAATAAAGAAGACCATTCCGAAAATGGGCGTCACGTGGTGGGAGGTTACTGTAACGGCAATTAGGGACAGCGAGGTAAAGAAATACCTGTATTTGCCTGAAGAAAGCCAGAGATAGATCTCGGGCAGGGCATGCAACAAGACAGATAATCCTATGATACTCGGCAGTTGTCCAAAAAGGTGAAGGGTTTCAATAAAGGTAGAGGAAGCCACTGCCAGCAAAGCAGCATATCCGGCAATCCGTCGGTTGCCCAGGAGCATATGGCTAAACCGGTAGATCCCGGTAATGAACAACACAATACCCAGTAAGGCAACAGTATATAACCCAAATTTTAGACCTCCAATAAAGCTCAATACGGCTATGGACTGGTGCACAAGGGGAGGGTAAGACATAACCGTAAAGCCTGTGTACCAACGAAAATCCCAGGGTTCGAACCAATTTTCTGCATAATGATCCGCAAAAAATAAGTGGATGAGTGCATCATAGGTGGATTCCAGTGTAAAAAACAGGGCAGAACCATGAAAGACAAGTCCGGCAACAAGGGCCAAAATCAATATGGTGTTGGTGCGTTTCACTTGGGCGGCAGTGTAGGAAAATATAACAGAATAAAAGTAGATATATTGTAAAAATACCTTGTTATCAGTCGCCTACAGAAAGCTACCATTCGTCTACAGTAAAGGCTTGCTAATCAAGATGCACCCAAAGAAAGGTCCTGTTTGCCCTAGTTTTGGCCTCAAATCCGTGTGAAATGGTCACCGGATATAACCATAAAGCTTAACCTATGAAAATTCTGACAATTGATGATCAGCAACTGATTTTGCTGTCATTGGAAAAACGACTTACCGACCTCGGCTATGAGGTGCGGACCGCTTCGGGCGGACAGGAAGGCATTCGAATCTTTGATTCTTTTTGCCCCGATTTGGTACTGGTAGACATCAACATGCCAGGCATATCCGGACTGAAGGTCATCCAACACATCCGAAACGAGAAAAAATCCCAGGTTCCTATTTTGGTGATGTCCGGCAACACCCAGGACAAGGTAATTGTAGAAGGCTTCAAGCTTGGGATTACAGACTACCTCAAAAAGCCCATGAGCCTGGAGGAAATCCAGGTAAGGATTCAGCGGGTTGTAGGCGACCCCATCCAGAAACCGGAACAACACCTTGAGGAGCAAGACCAGGTGTTGCAGAAGTATTGTGTTGGGGTGGTGATTCCCTGTTACAATGAAGCGGACCGCTTGTTGGGGGCCGACTTTAAGGACTTTGTTGCAAAACATTTGGGATACCACCTATGTTTTGTCAATGATGGCAGTACAGACAACACCCTGGAAGTGCTACAGGAACTACAGCAAGGGAACGAGGAGGCAATTAGTGTATACAACTGTGAAAAGAATGGAGGAAAGGCCGAGGCAGTAAGGTTAGGAATTGCGCACTTGTCCCAGGATCCCCA
>NZ_CEYNTP010000170.1:5164-6271 GCF_982873095.1 Lentiprolixibacter sp.
TATTGGATACCTGGATGCCGACCTTTCCACAGATCTGAGTGATTTTGATCAGCTGGTACAAACACTGGCCGAGTCAGAGTACAAGATCGTTAGCGGCTCAAGGATCGCAAGGATGGGCGCTAACATCACCAAAGAATCTGCCCGAAAGATCATTAGTATGACGATCAACCTGATTATCAGGACGATCCTGGGAATGAACTTCAAGGATACACAGTGTGGTGCTAAGGTGATGACAAGGGAAATCGCTCAGAACATGTTTAAAAGGAAGTTCATCACCCGCTGGTTGTTTGATGTGGAGATCTTTATGCGCATGCGTAGGTTCTACGGAAGAGAGAAGGTACAGCAATATATTTGTGAGCAGCCGCTAAAGCGTTGGATACATGCAGACGGGTCAAAATTGTCCATGAAAGATTCCCTTAAGATCGTAGGGCAGTTGGCACAAATTGCGTGGCAATACCGCGCTCAAAATAACCAATGGGGTCCTGAAACAGCCATTGAACTTTCGAAGTCCAAATCCGGTTTAACGCAGGAAAAGGGTCATTCAACAGCTGCAGGTGATCCCTTGGCGCAAAGCTCTGTACCTGTCCATTATTTAGAGAGATCTTTGAGCAAATAAATTTAAAAGCAAACCATATGCAGGCAAACAGATTTTTATCAAATCCGGGATTTATTGAGGTGGAGCATACCAGGAACCTCTATCAGTTATGTGAGGTGAGTATTAATCACGAGGAAATCATCCTCAAGATCCTGGAAACCGCTTAGTTCCCCCAAATCCTTTCATGAAGGAGGAAAAGGTTGTTCCAATATGGTGCAGCCTTTTTTGATTAGAGGCTTTTGATCTGCAGATCGTGGAAAGTATCCGCCTGCAGCCTCAGGAGCTCTTCAGCTTTCTCTTTTTTATAGGCGTATACGGCCTCTTCTTCCCTGATCTCGGCATAGATCTTTTCATTCAATGCCGTATCGGTGCTCAGGATATCCTGTCGTTGCCTTACCTTCTGTAACACCCACGTCTCCACTGCGCTTTCTTCGTCCTCGAGTTTTAGATCATAAGGGCCCTTAGGTGAGAGCAGCTTTACAACAATTGGGGAGGTCTCGATAGCAAGAAAA
>NZ_CEYNTP010000171.1:0-6214 GCF_982873095.1 Lentiprolixibacter sp.
CTGCGACCTCCTGCTCCCAAAGCAGGCGCGATAACCGGGCTACGCTACACCCCGATACAGCTTGCACTGTAATTTCAATAGGTCTTTTTCCATATTCCATGACTACTTTTTATCAGTAGCCCTGGAACCCTGCCTGCGGCAGGCAGGCGGGCGGAGTTTATCCTGCATGAGTTCGTCAGAACTACTGCAGGGCTACACCCCGATACAGCCATGGCTGCAATTCTATAATTGGTAGGCCCTAAACGGATTAATCCGCCGTAGCCCTCCGAGTTTTATGAGATTGCCCTCCGTCGCTGAAGCTATGGAGGGCAATGGCGGAGAGACTGGGACTCGAACCCAGGCGACACTTACGCGTCGACAGATTAGCAATCTGCTCCGTTACCACTCCGGCACCTCTCCTAAGATCTATTATGTAAGCTGATCGTATGCCCTGTAAACTTCCTCACAGAGCGGGTGCAAAAATAATTCTTCAGACTGAGGAACGCAACAATTCTTATGCTTTTTTCTGTTCTGATCTAGGTCTGGGTAAAATTCCCGTTTAAGGGTCTACAGGAAACACTTGCTTTTGCGAACCTTTCAGGCCTCTGGCAGTGATCGATTCCACATGAAGTTCCAATTGCTGATAATCCACCGGGGACTGCACCTGCACCACAACCTGCCCCTGATCATCTGTCTGTAGGTGGGGATTCCAGTATAGCGTCTCTGCAGGAAGGTCCTTGCGCTTGCGTTTTTTCAATTGCTCCTTAAGCACCTTGCTGATATCGGGTTGCGGGGTAAACCCTCTGAATTTCAGTTGGCCGTCTTTCCTTCGCAGGAAATCAGAATCGGCACCATCCCGGGTGTAAACCAGAAATACACCGGCAGCCCCACGGGTACCATACATTGCTGCTGCAGGGCCAAAGAGGAATTCCACCCGGTCAATAGCCAGGTCAGAAACCAGGCCAACGGCAGTATCCAGGAAGAGATTAGCAGGCATAGCAGGGTTCGTGGTCTGATTCAAAGGAATTCCGTCCAATACCCACAAAGGCGGCCCCGGAATGGAAGGTCCCCCTCTTCGCAATATCTGAATTCTGGGACTGGGTGATCCAATGCCTACTACGTTCACCCCGGGAAGTTCATTGATCAGTTGCAACAAGTCCCTGGGACGGGCCGGATCCTGCACAATAATGTCCTGTTTGCTGATCATGCTCTGGTACTGTGAAGAATACTCCTGTTTTTGCTTCTTAATTCCGGTCACATTAATGGGATCCAATTCGATCAATCCTGTCGTATCCATAGGCTGCCAGGGTGTGGTTTCCAGCACCATATTCTTTATTTTCCTCGCCTTTTTAGCAGTCTTCTCTTTCTTACCGATCGTAGCTTCACTCAAGGGCACAACTTTTACCAGTCGCTCCCGGGTATCATCGCCCTTTGCCCGGAAAATGACCTGGGTATCCCCTTCAAAATCCAGGTCCTGAATACGCAGGAGCCCCGTGGCATCCGTGCGAATTTCCCTGGCCAGCCAGAGTGAATCCGATAGCCCCAATAATTGAATATCTCTATTGGTCAATAATTCATTGTTCAGATTATAGGCATATCCCACTATTTCCAGGCCTTTCTGAAAGGGATAAACAATTTCATCCGGATAGGTGGGCTCAGGATCAGCCGTCACCGATTTGCTATAAACCTTGAGGTCCTCCAGAAAACGCGCTGTACGGCCGTTATTCTGAAAATGGGAGGAAGCCCGCTTAGCAGCATTTGCAAGTACAGACATAGACAGGTCCGTTTGTACCGGTTGTCCGTTGCGGTCCTTAACTGTAACTTTAAAGGTATGCCCATCAGATTTTCCCTTTCGGGATTCTACCTTCTCTATCTGTATATCCAATTGATCAGCAGCCGTGATCCACACCGGTCTTTCGGCCAGGACTGATCCATTTTCATCAACAAGCCTGAAGTCTACCTTACCTGTAGGCAACCCTACTTTGGAGACTTCCAGTTTGGCAATACCCTGTTCATCATAGATAAGTTCGTTTTCAAAGCAGGCTTTGTTATCAATCCATCCCTGAACATAGATCCGCTGTGGTGTATTCGTACCTTGCATTTCCGACTGTACAAATACCTGCCGGGGATCCAGATTGTTGATCTTAAGGGTATATCCCGTTCTTTGCACCTCGGGCAAAGGCCATTCGCGTCCGTCCTGCAAACGTAAAAGGTAACTCGTATCTGCTGTCGGGATAAAGGTCACCTGTCCCACACCCTGTCCATAGCTCTTAACCGGAATCTCACCCTCAGGTGTACCATCCGTGATAACAGCGTCAAAAGCAATCGGACTACCCTTCTCGGTTGTCGCATAAACTACCATCCTGTTGGAGATACCTGCGAGTAACTTCCCCCCTTCCGGGAAGAAGCTTACGTCATCAGGCCAGGCTGCTTTGTCTGGTGCTTCCGGGAAACCATCCGAACCCACATGAATGGGCATATTAAAGTAGATGTCCTCCCCATAGTTTTGCATCCAGCGGGTATAGGCAAGTAAGTGATACCTTCCCTCGTCTAACTTATTAGAAATCTCAAAAGCTCCTTCGCTGACGCCATCACTTAGGGCATGATATTGTTTGTCAACCACCTTATTCTCAACATCCCTGAGCTCCAATTTTAAAACCTTACTGGGGCTCCAGCGCTGCCCTGTCTTCCGGTTAACCACATAGGCCTTGAAAAAAACATATTCCCCGGGTGCAAATTGTTCCCGGTCTGTATGCATATACACGCGTTCCTCCCAACGTTCCAGGGAATCCCTTTGATTGAGTTGAAATGTAGTATCGCCAGTCAGTTTAAACTGGGCCTCCCAGGCGGAGGGTTCTGGTCCGGCGGATTGGCCGCTAAGGTTATATATAAACAGCAGCAGGAATACTGGAAAGACAAAAGAAAGCGCTTTTTTCATGGTAATTCAATTTAATAGTATTACTATCATTTAACGATAGTTTTACTTCTTAATCCAATAAAAATAAATTTTTACCTCTCAAAATACAAGGGCTTTAAATATTAATTAACAAGCAGATACAACCTCAAAAAGTGTTGGGAGCTATTCGGGATATTCCACCCGAAGGTGGTAAATATTGGTAAGTTTGTGCTTGAGTACTTTTTTAACGGTCTCGATTTCTCTGAAAGTGATATTCGCGTTTACAAATTGGTTGGCATTCATCTGAACGCCAATGATCTTGTCCACAAATTCATCGATTATCTTATACGTAGGGTTCTTTAGGCTTTTGGAGGCGGCCTCCACGGAATCAGCCATCATAAGAATTGCAGTTTCCTTGGAGAACGGTATTGGACCCGGGTACCGGAAATCTTCTTCTGCTACCTCATCCACAAGTTCCTGTTGCTTGCGGTAGAAATAATACACATAATTGGTCCCGTGATGGGTCCGTATAAAGTCGATCACCCGGTCGGGTAGCTTGTTCTTCCTGCCGATCTCTATGCCCTCGATAACATGGTTGATAATGATCCTCGCACTGTCTGTCGGGGTTAGGTCGTCATGGGGATTGATACTGGTCACCTGGTTCTCTGTAAAAAAGGTGGGCCTGTTCATCTTCCCAATATCATGGTACAGGGCCCCCACCCTTACCAGCATGGCGTTTGCCCCTACCTCATTGGCAGCGGCTTCAGCCAGGTTAGCTACCTGAAGGGAGTGGTGGAAGGTTCCCGGAGCTTTATTTGCCAATTCCTTCAATAGACGGGAATTGGTGTCTGATAGCTCCAGAAGGGAAACATCAGATACCATACCGAATATTTTTTCATAAATGTAGATCAGGGGCTGCGCAAACAAGGTGATCATTCCGTTTAAAAGGAAAAAGCCAAAAGTTACCCAGATAATATTATCCAGGTTCCCTTCCTGAATCACGTTAAAGGCAAAATAGCCCACAATGTAGATCAGGGTGATCTGCCCTACAGAGATAAATAGATTTGCGCGCTTATACAGCTCAGATACAGTTAATATGGTAACGATTCCTGCGATTATCTGCAGAAAGACATACTCAAAACTATTGGGAACCACAAAGCCCAGGATCAGGACGGTAAGCACGTGGACGAATAGTCCCAGCCGGGCATCAAAGAAGGTCTTCAGGATAAGCGGCAGGATACAGAGCGGGACCACAAATACATAGGTTTCGTTGTATTTCACCACGAAGGTAGTGATGAAGACCATAAGCATGATGTTGAAAAAGATGAAGGTTACCTTCACATTATTCCTGAAGACTTCCTGCCGGTACTTTTTCAGGAAGAGGAACAACATCATCAACACCAGGGCCACAAGGATAGTATACCCCCCGATTATAAAGTAGTAATTGCTTGCTGCCCAGAGTTCGGATTCATATTCCTCTTTCAGGGAATCCAAGATGGCAAGGTTATCGGCCTCTACCACCTCCCCTTTGGCAATGATGAGTTTGCCTTCGTCTATATTCCCCAGGGTGAGCGAGATTTTGGACAGTTCATTCTCCAGTTCCCTGGCACTCAGCTCAGCATCATACCGGATATTGGGGGTTAACAGAGGTAGAAGGACTTTCTTGAAATCATTTGACAGGCGTCCCAGGCCTTTTCCCCGGATGTTATCAGTGACCAGTTTTTCCAGATCACTTTCCTTCAGCACCTCCCCACTATTCACCAATACAGCTTCGTTATCCTTCACCAGGTAAACCAGCTTACCTCTATCTGCCTCCCTCAATTCTGGCCAGATACCCGATGACACCAGCTCCTCCAGGACTTCGCGCCCTATCGTTCTGTATACATTGAGCTGGCTCTCACTGTAATCCTGCCGTGTGAAAACCGATACAAATGCCGCTTCATAACTGTTCAGGATATCCTGTGCCGCCTGCTCATCATAAGCGTAATACCCCACCTGGTTACCCCTGATGGTTTCCCGTTCCTGTTCAATTTCTGTATTGGATTTACGCACCGAAAAGTCAAAGGGTGCATATAGGTTTTCGTATTGCCAGGGTTTCCCCTTCTGGAATTCGTATTTAAACTTACCGCCTTTGGGAAAGAAAAAAACGATACAACCTATGGTGAGGAAATACAGGAAATACTTGTAGATCAGGGATTGGCTCCTGTAAATTTTGTCCATTGAACCGGCCATTGGCTACTGAATTGCATTCAAAAATAGAAAATATAATAGGAATAGCTCTTTCCGGACAAAGGAATGGGCTAATGCCCTTTAATTTCTTAATTTCGCAGTAAGAAAATTAAGTTCATGAAAGAGGTAGTTATTGTATCCGCAGTACGCACTCCGATAGGAAGTTTCCTTGGGGCACTATCAAGCATTCCCGCCCCGAAATTGGGTGCCGAAGCCATCAAAGCAGCCATCCAAAAAGCTGGCTTACAACCTGATCAGGTAGATGAAGTACTGATGGGCCATGTGGTCCAGGCCGGTGCAGGACAGGCGCCGGCAAGGCAGGCAGCTCTCCTGTCTGGCATTCCGGATACCGTACCCTGTACCACAGTCAACAAAGTATGTGCTTCCGGCATGAAAGCAGTGATGCAGGGTGCTCAGTCAATCGCTTTAGGGGATAATGAAATCGTAGTTGCGGGGGGGATGGAGAATATGAGTATGATCCCACATTACCTGCACCTCAGGAACGGACAAAAGTTTGGGCCGGCAACCTTGTTAGACGGCATGCAGAAAGATGGCCTGGTAGACGCCTATGACCAGAATGCCATGGGGGTCTGTGCTGATGCTTGTGCTGAAGAATACAATTTTAGCAGGGAAGACCAGGATGCCTTTGCTATACAATCCTACGAGCGCTCTGCTACCGCCTGGAAGGCAGGCAATTTTTCCGAGGAGGTCATACCGGTTGCTGTACCTCAACGCAGAGGTGAACCGGTAGTGGTTGAGGAAGACGAAGAGTTCAAAAACGTAAAGATGGAGAAAATTCCATCCCTCCGCCCGGCCTTCACCAAAGACGGAACGGTTACTGCCGCCAATGCCTCAACCATTAACGACGGGGCTGCTGCCCTGGTACTGATGAGTGCTGACAAGGCCAAATCTCTGGGGATAACACCTATGGCCAGAATCATCAGTTATGCGGATGCTGCTCAGGAACCCAAATGGTTTACCACCGCTCCGGCCAAAGCATTGCCCAAAGCTTTGGATAAGGCAGGTCTTTCTTTGGAAGAGATTGACTTTTTTGAGTTCAATGAGGCATTTTCTGTAGTAGGATTGGCCAATATGAAATTGCTGGGTTTG
>NZ_CEYNTP010000172.1:0-6200 GCF_982873095.1 Lentiprolixibacter sp.
CGAGGAAGTTCCCATGACCGAGCAGATCAAAACGCCTCCACCTCCTCCACCCCCAGCAGCACCTGAGGTGATTGAAGTGGTAGAAGATGAGGAAGAGGTTGAAGAAACTGTGATCGAATCTACTGAAACCAGTCAGGAAGAAGAGGTTATAGAGATCGAAGACGTAGAAGTGGAAGAGGTAGAAGAAATAGAAGATGTACCTTTTGCCGTTATTGAGGATGTGCCGGTTTATCCCGGTTGTGAAGGCGCTTCTGATAAGAGGGCGTGTTTCAATGAAATGATCCAAAAACACATCAGGAAAAACTTCCGTTACCCGGAAATTGCCCAGGAAATGGGAATTCAGGGAAGGGTAAATGTGATGTTTACGATCATGACCGATGGAAGTATCGGAAATATCCGATATCGCGGACCGGACAAAAACCTCGAGGCTGAGGCGTTGAGGATCATCCAGAAACTTCCCAAAATGACCCCCGGTAGACAAAGGGGAAGGGCAGTGAGGGTTCCCTTCAGTATCCCTATTACGTTTAAGCTACAGTAAGAAAAAGAAAGATCTATAGAAAATCCCCGTATTCCCGGGGATTTTTTAATTGCCTTTCAGGCTGTTATAAAAAATGGTGCGCATCCGCTCCGGGTTTATAAACCCGCCACCGTGGGTGCTGTCATATCCCGAACCGATATTGGGGTCTGACTGAACTTCCTCCAGTGTTTTGCCGGAAGCAATTGCCTTTTCCATATTGGATTTTAATATTTCAAGCATTTCAATATACCGACGTAGTTCTGCCCGGCTGGAAGGACGGCCATGTCCGGGGATGATAGTCGTTCCGTCATTGATAAGCATCAGGGCGCGTTTCTGGGCGGCAATCAGGCCATTAACACTCCCCCCACTGTTCAAATCAATATAGGGATACCGTCCGGAAAAATAGGTGTCCCCCATATGCAGCACATTGTTGTTTGCAAAGTAGACCATAGCGTCCCCGTCTGTATGGGCTTCATGCACATGAAAGGCCATAATGGTTTCCTCCCCTTCGTGAAAAGTGATGTCTTCGGAAAAAGTGATCTCTGGCAGCATCCGGTTAAAAAAATCCATACTAATTTCCTGTTCCTCCAGTTTTTTCTGGTTATTGGAGCGTACCCGTTCCCGCACATTATCGTGCGCTACAATGGTGGTGCCCTCCGTGTTAAAAGCGGCATTGCCACCGGTATGGTCGCCGTGCATATGGGTGTTGAACAGAAATCGTATAGGCTTATCTGAGATCTGACGTATGGCTTGTTTGATCTTTTTGTTGAGGCGGTCAAACTGGTCATCTATCATCAATACATATTCCTCGCCCACATAGATCCCGATATTTCCGCCCTGACCGGTTAGCATGTATACATCTGGAGAAAGGCTGTCTATTTTAATAACTACTTCCTCTTGTTGTGCGTAGGCATATGTGCCGCCAGAAAGCAGAAAAGTCAGGAGGAGCAGCTTGAATTTCTTTGACATGAATTCCATATTTAAGGGGTTTAACAACAGCTTCTTAAAGATACTACAAAGCTTGGGATATCGTTGGATATATTTCTATGGGACCTTATCTTTGCAACCTGAAAAAAACAGCATGAAGACGGCAGTTGAGACGGCAGGTAATTACACTTTTTCCTTATTACTTGCCGATTTTAAGGAGATTACCAAAGCCAGGCTCGCCGTAAGCGTTGTTTTTTCTTCTGTGGCCGGATACCTGCTGGGAACAGAAAGGGTTGAGGTCTTATCCCTGCTGCTGCTCGGATTTGGGGGCTACTGCATGGTAGGGGCTTCCAATACCTTTAATCAGATTATTGAAAAGGAATTGGATGCAAAAATGTTGCGTACGCGCAACAGGCCAATTCCTGCCGGAAGAGTCTCGGTGAGTAAGGCCATGGTCCTTGCCGTTTCCATGACTTTATTGGGTATTGTGAGCTTGTATATTCTCAACCCGAAAACGGCAATGTTCGCTGCGATTTCTATATTCCTCTATACAGGGGTATATACGCCTCTGAAGACGATAACGCCCCTAGCCGTATTCGTAGGTGCCCTTCCGGGCGCAATTCCCTTCATGCTGGGCTGGGTAGCGGCAACCGATGATTTTGGAATTGAACCCGGGACCCTCTTCATGATACAGTTCTTCTGGCAATTTCCGCATTTCTGGGCCCTTGCCTGGATGTTGGATGAGGACTACAAAAGGGCTGGGTTTAAATTGCTGCCAACCGGGGCAAAGGACAAGGGAACAGTACTGCAGACCATCATGTATACTATTTGGATGATTATCATTTCTGTCATCCCGGCATTTGGCATCACGGGTCGGTTATCCCTATCAGTGGTAGGGGGGATAGTCGTGTTTCTGATGGGCCTGGTAATGCTGTATTTTGCCTTCAGGCTTTTTAATATGCGTGATAACAAAACAGCGCGAAGACTTATGCTGGCCAGCGTGAGTTATATTACACTTATGCAAATGGTTTATGTAATTGATAAATTCTTGTAACCAAAATGGATCTTACACAGGGAACAGAAAGAGATAAAAATGCCAGGGCGAAAAAAATGATGCTCTGGTTTGGTATAGTCAGCCTTATTATGGGGTTTGCCGGGTGGACCAGCGCATATATTGTGAGCAGTTCACGGGAAGACTGGATGACTGATTTCACTTTGCCTCAGGCTTTTCTATACAGCACCGTAGTGCTAATATTCAGTAGCCTGACCTATATCCTGGCGAAAAGGGCAATTAAGAAGGACAAACAAAAAGCCTGTACACAATGGCTGGTACTCACACTGGTTTTGGGAATTACCTTTATTGTCCTGCAGTTTCAGGGCTTTTCAGCCATGATAGGCATGGGGTACTATTTCACAGGGCCCACCAGCAATATTACTCTTTCCTATATTTTTCTGATTGCCATGGTGCATATAGCTCACCTGGTGGCAGGATTGATTTCCCTGTCAGTAGTCCTGGTTAATCAGCTTAGGGGTAAGTACAGCGCAGCCGAATACCTGGGGTTGGACCTTGGGGCTACTTTCTGGCACTTTCTGGATTTGCTCTGGGTGTATTTGATCTTGTTTTTTTACTTCTTTTAATCGAGCAAAACAATAAATTTGGCATTGAAAAAAGAATCCACTTTTCTATCATGGAAAAAGGTGTAAATTTGCCAATATTCTGTTAAGCACATTATATTTTTATGGATACAACGGTTACTGAAGAAAACGTGTGGGGTGGGGGTAACCGCCCACTTGGAGCGAGTTATGGTAAATTAATGATGTGGTTTTTCATCGTTTCCGATGCCCTGACCTTCTCCGGATTCCTCGCTTCTTATGGCTTTTCCAGATTTAAGTTTATTGAAACCTGGCCCATTGCGGACGAAGTATTTACGCACGTACCATTCTTTCACGGGAATTACCCGATGTACTACGTGGCTTTTATGACCTTCATCCTTATCATGTCTTCCGTGACCATGGTACTTGCCGTAGATGCAGGGCATAATATGAAGAAAAATAAGACCATCCTGTATATGTTCCTGACCATTATCGGTGGGGCCATATTCGTTGGGTCGCAGGCCTGGGAATGGGCTACCTTTATCAAAGGGGACTATGGCGCTCTGGAAACGAACGGGGGGCGTATCCTTCAGTTTGTCAAAGCAGACACCGGTGATCGGGCAGCACCGGCTGATTTTGCGCAGTATGTACCTGGTGAAAGAGAACAACACAGCAAGAACGTCGGGGTCTGGTTCAAGGATGAACCCGCACTTACCAGTTACTCACTGGAAGAGGTGAAGGCCGGGTTTCTTGCCAATCCCAACATACTTATTCGTACAGAAACGATCAACGAAGAAGGGGAAAAGACCGTCCTGAACAGGGAAGAATCCCTGCAAAGGATACAGGATGCCAAATTGGTTGTGGAAGGGGCCAACCTTATCCGCAATGAATACGGTAGTCGTCTGTTTGCTGATTTCTTTTTCTTTATAACCGGCTTCCACGGCTTCCACGTTTTTTTCCGGGGTAGTCATCAATATTATCATCTTCTTTAATATCATCCTGGGCACCTACGAGCGCCGTGGACATTATGAAATGGTTGAAAAGGTAGGGCTGTACTGGCACTTCGTTGACCTGGTATGGGTATTTGTATTTACATTCTTCTACCTCGTATAATGCACTTTTTAATAAATTAGAAATAACTGAAATTAAATACATGGCACACGCACACAAACTGGAAATTTTCAGAGGCCTGCTAAAGTTTAAGTCCAACACCCAAAAGATTTGGGGGGTATTGATTTTCTTATCCATAGTAACTGCCATAGAGGTGGGATTGGGGATTACCAAACCTGAGGTACTAACAAAAAATACACTCATCGGGATGAAACTCCTTAACTGGATCTTTATCTTGCTAACCCTGGTAAAAGCCTACTACATTGCCTGGGATTTTATGCACCTGAGGGATGAAAAGAGTTCCTTGAGGCGAACTATTGTCTGGACCCCAATCTTCCTGGTGTCCTATCTGATCTTTATCCTTTTGTTTGAGGCCGATTATATTTACAACGTATATAAAGATGGCTTCGTTCCCTGGGATTTCTAACAAGGATTTAACAGCATTGAAAGACGGTTTTGACAGCCGTCTTTTTTATTTTTGCAGTTCAGAGCATTTTAGCCATGAAAAAGACCTTTGTTTTGGTGGTCCTTTTTATCCTTCCCCTGGTAGCCTATATGTTTTTTGCCTCCGGGGTGAATAATTTTGGACGACTTCCCACCTTAACGGAAAACGTACAGGACCTCGATGCTTTTAATCCGAAGGAAACCCTTAGCGGTAAGATTAGCATCCTCGGATTTTTGGGATACGACATGGAGTTGAAAAAGGGGAATGCCTTTAACCTCAATCAAAAGATTTATAAGCCCTTCTATGAATTCCGAGATTTTCAGATGGTCATGGTACTGCCCGAAGGTACCGAAGATAAAGTGGAAGATCTCAAAGCGGATCTGGCAGAGCTTACGGATATAGTTAACTGGAAATTTGTTTTCGGAAACGAAGAGGATGTCAGGGAGTTGTTCAACTCGCTTTCCACCAACCTGGAACTCGATGGGCAATTGGGCACGCACTATGTTTTCATAATTGATAAGAACAGGAACCTCAGGGGACGGGATGACGATGAGGATGAAGGCTTTAAATATGGTTTTAATGCTACCTCAGTGGCCGAGCTTAACAACAAGATGGAAGATGATGTTAAGGTAATCCTGGCCGAGTACCGTCTGGCGCTGAAGAAAAATAATGCACAAAGAGAGTAATATTGAAACGCGGTAAGTATCACTATATCTGGATTTCCCTCATTATCCTTGTTTTTGGGATCATTTTTGTCCCGAGGATTGTGGACCGCCTGCAGCAGGGAAAGGTTGTGGAGAGAGACCGGATGAATATCCAAAATCCGGAGGACAATCTAGCCTATGTAGTGCTGAATGGCGAGAAAAGGAAAGTTCCTCCCTTTGCTTTACTTAACCAGGACAGCCTTTTGATCACCAATGATGACTACCTGGGAAAGGTGTATGTGGCCGAGTTCTTTTTTACTACCTGTCCTACCATTTGTCCGATCATGAATCGCAACCTGGTAACCTTGCAGGAGGAATTCAAGGAGTACGAAAACTTTGGGGCGGCCTCTTTTACCATCAACCCGGATTACGATACGCCCCGAGTGCTCAAGGAATACGCAGAGAAATACGGGATAACGGATATGGACTGGCATTTGCTTACGGGGGAACGGGAAACCATTTACGAACTGGCCAATGTGGGTTTCAACATCTTCGCAGCAGAAGCCCGGGACGTACCCGGAGGTTTTGAGCATTCCGGGCTCTTTGCCCTGATCGACAAGGAAGGCTTCATTAGATCCCGAAGGGACGATTTTGGAAATCCCATTATTTATTATCGTGGAACCATCACTGAAGCCCAGGGGGTCAATGCTGAAGGGGAGGAAGAGCAAATCAGTATTTTAAAAGAGGATATCAGGAAATTGTTGGAAGAATAATATGGATCGGACAGCAGCACAGGAGAAGAAATTTAAGCGATATATTACGGCCATCTCTATAGTCATACCGGTTGTGGTAGCGGTATTGTTTGGTATTCGCATACCCAATGTGGAACCCCTTAGCTTTCTCCCTCCTATCTATGCTACCATCAATGGGCTAACGGCCGTCTTGTTAATTGTAGCGGTTATTG
>NZ_CEYNTP010000173.1:0-6147 GCF_982873095.1 Lentiprolixibacter sp.
TGTCTCCATGGGCTGCAGCACGCACCGCATTTTTGGGTTCCTCTGTTATTGGCGGGTAGTGGATAGGTCGCAGGATGGAGTTGCCGTTTTTCAGATATTCATCAAAATAAAATTCATCGAGCTCCAGATGGAGTGCCAAAGCCCGGAGTACATATTTCGCTGTTTTTTCCAGCATTTTGTAAGCTTGCTTACCCACAATATTGAACCTGGGTAATTCTTTCACCTCAACGTTTAGAGGATACTCCTCCAGTAACTTTGGGTCACCTTCCACATATTGTCCAAAGTGCCAGAATTCTTTCAGGTCTCCTTCTTTTCGACCCTTGGCGTGTTCTTTTCCAAATGAGGTATATCCGCGCTGGCCACCAATACCGGGAATTTCATATTTATCCTTGACCTCCTGGGGAAGTTCAAAGAACTTTTTTATTTCAGCATAAAGTTCTTCAACCAGTTCATCAGAGAGAAAATGACCGCTTAATGCAACAAAACCAATTTCTTCAAAAGCCTTTCCTATAGCTTTAACAAAGCTTTCTTTTCGACCTTCATCTCCGGAAATAAAATCACGCAAGTCTACACTGGGAATGGTACTCATGGATAGGTGTTGTTTTGTTCGATCCAAAGGTAATAAATTATATAGCAGAAAGCGTTGCTGTACGGTCTCAGGATTGTGTCCAATTTTGTTACTTTTACACCTGTTGACTATGGACAGCGTATCATACATTGCGTACAACAGCACGGGCATTTCGGAGAAAATGCAAATCGAGCTTTTCAAGCGGATGCTAAAACCGCGGATGATAGAGGAAAAAATGTTGATCCTGCTGAGGCAGGGGAAGATTTCGAAATGGTTCAGCGGTATTGGGCAGGAAGCTATAGCTGTTGGCGTAGCTTCTTCCTTACTGGATGATGAATATATCCTTCCTATGCATCGCAACCTCGGTGTCTTTACTACGAGGAATGTCCCCCTAGAGCGCCTCTTCTCCCAGTGGCAGGGGAAGGCGAACGGCTTCACAAAAGGGCGCGACCGCAGTTTTCACTTTGGAACCCAGGAATATAAAATCATAGGGATGATCTCCCATCTCGGGCCACAATTGGGAGTGGCAGATGGGATTGCCCTTGCACATCTGTTACGTAAGGAAAAACGGGTAACGGCTGTGTTTACCGGAGAAGGAGCAACCAGTGAAGGAGATTTTCACGAGGCCCTGAACCTGGCCGCCGTTTGGGATTTACCTGTACTTTTTTGTGTTGAAAATAACGGCTATGGACTATCCACGCCAACCCATGAGCAATACCGATGCGAACACCTGGCCGATAAAGGAAAAGGTTATGGTATTGAGGCACACATCATAGACGGCAATAATATTCTGGAGGTTTACAGTAAGATAGATGCCCTTTGTAGGGACATGCGTGAACACCCCAGGCCTGTACTCGTAGAATTCAAAACATTCAGGATGCGCGGCCATGAAGAGGCGAGTGGCACCAAGTACGTTCCTAAAGCGCTTTTAGAGGAATGGGCGGCAAAGGATCCTATACAAAACTATTCCGCCTACCTCCATGAAAAGGGCTTACTCCAGGAGGAGAAGGAAGTGGCTGTCAAGAAAGAGTACGTTCACGAAATAGACGAAAAACTGAAACTCGCATTTGCCGAAGAAGAAGTGGTTTTCAATGAAATAAAAGAATTAAATGATGTATACAACGAATTTGTATACGAGGAAGTTAAGCCAGTAATAGACATCCATAATATTCGCCTTGTTGATGCCATATCCGAAGGACTCAGGCAGTCTATGGAACGCCATGATGATCTGGTTGTTTTGGGACAGGACATTGCGGAATACGGCGGTGTTTTTAAGATTACAGAAGGCTTTGTAACCGCCTTTGGCAGGGAACGGGTGAGGAACACCCCAATCTGCGAATCTGCTGTGGTATCGACTGCTATGGGGCTATCCATTAATGGTATGAAAGCCGTAATGGAAATGCAGTTCGGGGATTTTGTGAGCAGTGGTTTTAATCCCATTGTGAATTACCTTGCCAAAGTGCATTACCGATGGAATGAAAAGGCAGATGTGGTGATCAGGATGCCCTGTGGGGCAGGAGTAGGGGCAGGACCATTTCATTCACAGACCAATGAGGCCTGGTTTACCAAAACCCCGGGCCTGAAAGTGGTGTATCCTGCATTTCCATATGATGCGAAAGGCTTGTTGGCTACAGCTATAAACGATCCTAATCCCGTACTCTTCTTCGAGCATAAAGCCCTCTACAGGAGTATCTATCAGGATGTGCCAAAAAGCTATTACACACTTCCGTTTGGCAAGGCGGCCCTGCTGAAAGAGGGAACAGACCTTTCTATAGTCACCTTTGGTGCCGGGGTACATTGGGCCCTTGAAGCACTGGAGCAAAACCCGCAGATATCGGCAGACCTGCTGGACCTTAGGACATTGCAGCCCCTGGATATGGATGCCGTTTACTCTTCGGTAAAGAAAACAGGAAAATTACTCGTTTTACAGGAAGATACCCTCTTCGGTGGAGTGGGTAGCGATATCGCTGCACTTGTAGGGGAGCACTGTTTTGAGCACCTGGATGCTCCTGTAAAGCGGGTGGGAAGCCTGGAAACACCAGTTCCTTTTGCCCGGAATCTCGAGAATAAATTTTTACCGAAAGAACGGCTATCGGAGGAAATTCGTAAGCTTTTTGACTACTAGGGTAATAGTATAGGGCCTCTTGTTTACTGATCCTTAAAACCGGAAAGGTTTTTTAGTCGCTCAGAACCAGGCAAGCCTATTTTTACGTATATAGACCTGTAACCCTAAATAGTTAACCATGAAGCAAACTTTTGTGCTTTCCCTGTTACTGCTTACTGTGCTCAGCAGTTGCTCTATCAGCAAATCGGTACGAAATCAGCGTAACCTTTTCAGCGGTAGTTGGTCACTTGAAAACATCAATTATGAAAATAATACCGGATCATTTACTGCAGTGCTATTCGAGGATGCAAGAGCCATTTGTTTCGAAGGTAGCGATTGGTTTTTTCGCGACAATAACAGCACTGGACGCTATACCATACAAGATGGGAGTTTGTGTCAGGGCGGAGATCGGTTTTTTCGTTGGTCAGTGATCGAACGACCAGAGAATTACAGCTCTCAATTCCAGTTTAAATTTGTTGATGAAAAGAACAAAGACCTGGACGGAGGAAGGGGATACCGTCTTGTCATTGATAAACTTACGGCGTCAGAAATGGTATTAAAACAAAATGTAACGGTCGATGGGTCGCCCATTACGGTAGTTTACGAATTCAATAAAAAATAAAATATAGTCATGAATAGGATTATGAAACGTAGTCTGGCTGTTATCATGGTATTGGGTCTGCTCTTTAGTTGCAGTGCTGTGAGAAATGCCAACAACAAGCAGAAAGGTGCTGTCATAGGAACCGCAGGAGGTGCAGTGATTGGCGGTGTGATAGGTAACAATGTCGGTAAGGGAAACACGGTGCTCGGAGCAATTATCGGAGGGGTAGTTGGAGGCGTAGCTGGAGGCTATATAGGCGATAGGATGGACAGGCAGGCGGAAAGGATCGAGGAGGAGATCCCTGGAGCAGAAGTGACGCGTGTTGGTGAGGGTATTAATGTAACCTTTAATGAAGAAGCAGGAGTGTATTTTGATACCAACAAGTCCAATGTCAAGGGAACTTCAGCGGAAACATTAAATCGTCTGGCGGATATTTTCAAAGAATATCCAAAATCAGTAATCCTGATAGAAGGGCATACGGATAGTGCGGGATCGGATGAATACAACATGAAACTTTCGCAGCAGCGCGCTGAGTCTGTCACTAATTACTTAATCGGTCAGGGCATAGCCGCTGAACGCTTCACAACCCGGTGGTATGGCGAAACCCAGCCAAAAGCGGATAATGCAACGGCCGAAGGTAAAGCTAAAAATCGCAGGGTAGAGCTTGGAATTATCGCTAGCGAAGCGCTCAAGGAAGAAGCGCGACAGATGACCAAAGGATAGCAGAATCAATATCTTTTTATTACATCCCGGCAATTTAGCCGGGATTTTTTGTTTCGGAATTGGTATCTTCAAAATGTGAATTGCTATGATGTTATAATCGTTGGAGGGGGTCTTGCCGGACTTACCGCAGCACTGGACCTCTCTGGCAGGGGATTTCGTGTTGCGGTTTTTGAAAAATCCAGCTATCCCCGCCACAAGGTCTGCGGAGAATACCTTTCCAGTGAGATACTGCCCTACCTGAAAAGCTTAGAAATAGATCTACATCAGGGCGTCCCTATAGACACCTTCGAATTAAGCACCCTGGGTGGTAAATCCTTTACAGCGCAATTACCCCTTGGAGGTGTTGGTATCAGCAGGTATACTCTGGATCACCTCTTGTACCAGAAGTGCCTTGATAACCAGGTAGACATTTATTTTGAGGCGATTAAGCAGATCACTTATGAGGGAGATTATTTCAGTGTATGCGGGCAAAAAAGTGAAGGGTTTCAGGCCAGGGTAGTAATAGGCGCCTACGGGAAGAGAAGCGGGCTGGATAAATCACTGCATCGCCCGTTTATAGAAGAAAAGTCGCCCTGGCTGGCCGTTAAAGCGCATTACCGGCATTCGGGTTTTCCACAGAATAAAGTGGCACTTCACAGTTTTGCAGGCGGTTATTGTGGCCTTTCGAAAACAGAATCTGGCGCAGTGAACCTTTGCTATCTGGCCTCCTACAGAAATTTTATGAATTTCCGGGATATAGATGCCTTTAATAAAAATGTGCTGTCAGTAAACCCCTTTTTAAAGGCTTTTCTGGAGAAAGCTCAACCTTTATGGGAACAACCGCTGAGCATTGCACAGGTCTCTTTTGCCAGGAAGGAGGTTGTTTTGGATCATATCCTATTCTGTGGAGATACAGCCGGGTTGATCCATCCCCTTTGCGGGAATGGTATGGCTATGGCGATCCATAGTGCCAAACTGGCTACTGAAGCAATAGCGGTGTTCCTGCTATCAAAGGAAAAGGATAGAAAATTAATGGAAAACAACTATGCGCTGGCCTGGAAAAAGCAATTTGAAAAGCGATTGCAATTTGGGCGTGTATTGCAGCAACTGCTCATCAACAAGAAGTTGTCTGATGTAGTGTTCTCTGGTCTGGCCAGGTTTCCTGGCCTTACCAGGCAGGTCATTCGAAAAACACACGGTAAACCTATTGCGGTATGAAAACGTTCAGGTACCGGGTAATGGAACCCGAATTAATGGAGGACACGTCCCTGGAACCGGAAGTCCTGAATGCGGTACTCAGGGATATTGATTTTGTCAATTCCGCTTTGGGAGGTTATCAAGTAACGCTAAACGCTATTTCTAATCTTATACAGCTATATCCACAGCCCAGTTATCGTATCCTGGATGTGGGCTGCGGTGATGGGGCTATGCTTCGCAAAATTGGCGATTACTTCATTGATAAGGAATGCAACATAGAATTGCATGGAGTGGATATAAGCGCTACCTCCATTGGGTTGGCCCGTCAAAAAAATAACAGCGGTATGGAGATTACCTACCACACCCTTGATTTTCTCAAGGCCGACCCTGTCAAATTTAAGTCGGATATCGTACTCAGCACCCTGACCCTGCACCATATTCCGTCAGAACAGGTGCCTTTGTTTTTACGTCAAATGGTAAAGACGGCCAGGATAGCCGTTTTAGTGAATGATTTGCAGCGAAGTGGTCTGGCCTACTATCTTTTCAAAGTCTTTAGTAGTATATTTATTAAAACCTATATCGCGAGGCACGATGGAGGGCTCTCAATCAAAAAAGGTTTTAGAAAAGAAGAGCTGCGGCAGTTTGCAGACCAGATCGGAGAGGTCACCTACCGTTTAGAAAAAAAATGGGCATTTCGCTATTTATTTACCCTTTATCCCAAGATGAAATTAAACTATGATTGATCCTGCTATCGTTTCCGTCGCTAAACAACTTCCGCCTTATTGCCGGGAAACAAAGGAAATTCTTCCCGCAGTCTCATTATGGCTCGAAGGGCAGAACGAACGTTTTCGCAGAAAGGTGATGAAAATATTTGAAGGGGCAGGCGTCGACAAGCGATATGGCATTATGGATTTGCATGAGGTTTTCATGGCAACCAGTTTTGAGGAGAAAAATACCTGCTACACAAAGGCAGTA
>NZ_CEYNTP010000174.1:0-6135 GCF_982873095.1 Lentiprolixibacter sp.
GTCCGGGTAGTAAACACCTTCACTACGGTACCAGCCTGGAAGTTTGTTTTCGCACTTATTTCTGGAGGTTAGCTGCTGTGCCAGTTCCTGGGACGAAACCCCAGGAAAAGGGCTCTTTTTTAGAGCAACTGACAAGATGTCATTATTCAAAAAATTGCGTATAAAACTTTGTACACCAGTATTTAAAATACTTTTATTCAAAGCACAACTATAAGTTCTTTGTCAACCGTTTCACCATCTCGTTTTCGGAGAGAAATTCCTTCAAAATCACCTTTATGGCCGTATACCCAGGTACGGCAATGATCATACCCACTACTCCAAAAAGGAGTCCGGCTACAATGATCACCAGAAAGATTTCCAGGGGATGGGATTTCACGCTGCTTGAAAAAATAAACGGCTGGGAAAAGAAATTATCCACCAACTGACCTACTACAATGCCTATTAAAACATAGCCGGTTTTGGGTAAGATAACCGTGCTAAAATCGGCATCCAGGTTACTGGTCATGGTGAGGAAGATCATAAGTGCCCCACCAATGATGGGCCCCACATAGGGGATGATGTTGAATAGGGCACAGAGGAAGGCGATGACCACTGCATTTTCTATTCCAACAATAAGCAATACCGTGACGTAAATGGTGAACAGGATAAGGATCTGGATCAGCAATCCGATAAAGTAGCGGGAAAGCAGGCTGTTGATCTTATCGATGGATTTTACTGTGTTGTTTTCCTTGTTCTGTGGGATAAACACCAGTAGCCCTCTTTGAAAGAGGTTGCTGTCTCTCAGAAAAAAGAAGGAGATAAAGAGCACAGAGAATAATCCAATGCTCACCGAACTCAGTATGTTGACGAAGGAATTCAGGATGTTGGGAATAAATCCCAGATCGAGCCCGTCCAGTACGTTCTGATCCAAGGCGGATTCCCGAATGAGTTCATTGACTTCTTCAGGGGAAGCTCCGAGGTATTGTATGACCTCCCTGTACAGCTTGTTCAGGCTGCTTTGTAAGGCTTCAATATTCAGAAGGGACAGGTTGCGGCTTTGCTCAGTGATAAGAGGGACAAAAAGGGCAATGATACCCGCCAGAATGCCCACCATGAATAACATGGTCACTACTACCGCCAGGGTATTGGGAAACTTTAAACGCCTCCTCAGGAAGAGGGTCATGGGCCGGCCAATCAGGGCTACGACCACTGCCATGGCAATGTAAGCAATCACAGAGCGGATTTCGTACAGGAAATACAGCAGGAGGACAACACCTGTGATGATCCCCACAGCCCTAAGAATACCTTTAGAAATAATGTTAGGAGTCACGTTTTAATTTTTAAAGGCGTATTGAACAATATTGGCGCCCATTTGCAGTGCTTTCCGCCTGACCTCTTCGGGATCATTGTGCACCTCCGGATCTTCCCATCCATCCCCCAGGTCACTTTCAAAAGTAAACAAAAGCACCAATCTGCCTTCATGAAAAATACCGAAGGCCTGTGGTCGTTTTCCATCGTGCTCATGTATTTTGGGAAGGCCGTCTGGAAACGCATAAACCTGGCTGAAAATCGGGTGATCTGCCCCGAGTTCCTCCAGTTCCTTATCCGGGAAAACCTTTTTAAGCTCTTTTCTCAGATAGGGGGCCATACCATAATTATCATCAATATGCAGGAATCCCCCGGAGAGGAGGTAGGTCCTGAGGTTTTGGGCCTCGTCTTCCGAAAAGTAAACGTTGCCATGCCCCGTCATGTGCAAAAAGGGATACTGATATATAGCTTCCTCCCCTGCGGTCACGGTTTGTGGTCTTTCTTTCAGGGTGGTTCCGATATTTTCGTTACAGAAGGCAATCAAATTTGGAATTGCTGTGGGATTGGCATACCAGTCGCCACCTCCGCCATACTTCAATATGGCGATTTCCTGCCCAATGCTGGGGGTAGCCAGGAGCAATAATAAAAGGCTAGTAAATAAACTGTTTTTGATGCCAAACATAGGCGCAAAGTTACATATAAAGGCGGTATTAGGATCGAACTTGTCCATTGCAACAGGCCTACCTTATTACTTACCGGTTATTGATCATCGCTACCGTGGTACATGCAACGATAGCAGCAGTTTCTGTGCGCAAGCGGGCATCGCCAAGGGATACAGGATAAAAACCGTTCTCATAGGCCAGCTCAATTTCCCGTTCCGAAAAATCACCTTCGGGGCCAATCAGGACAGTGACGTCCTTATCCGGGGCTATGCGACGGATAAGCTCCATCTTTTCACCTTCATGACAATGCGCGATGAACAACAGGCCTTTATGCTCCCTCTTGATAAACTCCTCAAAAAGAACGGCCTCATTGAGTTTGGGCAGGTAGGTGCGCAGGGATTGTTTCATGGCCGCCTGCATGATCTTTTCCAATCTTGGTAACTTAAGCACTTTCCGCTCAGCGTGTTCACAGATGATGGGGGTGATCTCATTTACCCCGATCTCGGTAACTTTTTCCAGAAACCATTCAAACCGGTCAGTGTTCTTTGTGGGGGCTACCACCATGTGCAATCTATGCATTTTCCGGTGCTTCTTAGTGGTTTTCACCACCTTGGCCGTACATTTTTTTGGATCGGCGATCAGGATTTCCGCTTCAAAAAGATATCCCTCGCCGTTTGTGATCTCCAGGACATCCCCTGATTGTTTGCGCAGGACTTTTACAATATGCTTGCTTTCTGTTTCCGAAAAGGCAAATTGGGAAACACTTTGGTCCAGGTTAGGATTGTAGAACAGTTGCATAATTTATTTCTCGTTTAATTTATACAGGGCGTGGGCAACTCCCATTTCCAGCCAATGCTGGAGTTCTTCTTCGGTGGCGTACCCATGAGGGCAGACAAAAACAAATTCTTTCATGGGCCTTCCCGTAAAGTCCATAGGCTTAACATCAGGCATCTTCAAAGTAGCTTCCATATGTTCAGGTTTTACCCGTACCATAAGGTCGTCTTTTACAATGCCTACCGTCATTTTTCCTTTGTACAGGAAAGCAATTCCGCCAAACATTTTTTTCTCCTGAATATTCCTGTGGATGGAATCTGGAAAAAGTTGAAATGCCAGTCGAATGCGGTCTTTCAGCGATGCGTTATAGGCCATGCCTCAAGGTAATCATTTCCATCCGAAAACCGATAAGAACGGTACTTGTTAGGGTGTTAGGCATCTCTGAGCTTGTAACGGGCCTGTGCCGCTACTGAAGGGTCTGTGAAGTCTCCGGCCTTGTACTTCAGATACCCGACAATCCCGATCATTGCCGCATTATCGGTACAGTATTCAAATTTGGGGATGTAGGTCGTCCATCCCAATTCCTGTTCGGCATCGGACAGGGCTTTTCGAATTCCGGAATTGGCTGAAACCCCACCGCCCAGGGCTACCTGCCTGATCCCCGTCTCCGCTACTGCTTTTTTTAGTTTGTCCATAAGGATGCCCACGATGGTGTATTGTATCGAAGCACAAATGTTGTTCAGCTGTTCTTCGACGAACTTTGGGTTTTTGGCAGTTTCCTTCTGCAAAAAGTATAAAATACTGGTTTTAAGCCCACTAAAACTAAAATTCAGTCCTTCTACTTTGGGTTTGGGGAAAGGAAATGCTTTTGGATTTCCCTCCTTGCTATACAGGTCAATCAGTGGTCCTCCCGGATAAGTAAGCCCCAGCAGTTTGGCGCTTTTATCAAAGGCTTCTCCCACGGCATCGTCCAGCGTTTCTCCTAAAACCTCCATCTTAAAATAGTCCTTAACCAGCACAATTTGTGTGTGGCCCCCGCTGATGGTCATGGCCAGAAAAGGGAATTCTGGCATCCGGCTTTCTTCATCATTGATAAAATGCGCCAGGATATGTGCCTGCATATGGTTAACCTCAATCATGGGTACCCCCAATCCCAGTGATAGGGATTTTGAGAATGAAGTACCTACCAAAAGTGATCCCAGGAGACCCGGACCCCTCGTAAAAGCTATGGCAGATACTAGTTTTTTGTCGATATTTGCTTTAGCCAAAGCCTGGTGGACAACGGGGACAATATGCTGTTGGTGAGCCCTGGAGGCAAGTTCCGGAATAACTCCCCCGTATTCCTCGTGAATTTTCTGGGTTGCGACAACATTGCTTAGCACTTTATCGTTGCATAATACAGCGGCTGAAGTGTCGTCACAGGAAGATTCAATGGCCAGGGTGTAAATATCCGTATTCTGCACGTTTTTGGAACAAAAATTGGTGGCACAAAGGTAAAACATTACGACCTATCAAGAAACTGAGAAAAATACTCGTTCGTACTTTACTGGTCATCCTATTGCTTTGTGTTTTAGGCACCCTTGTTTTTTCCCTGCCTTTTGTACAGACACGACTTGCCCGTTATGCCACCAATTCCCTGAATAAGGAATACGGGACCAATATCAATATCGAACGGCTCAGGGTATCCCTGATTAGCTGGGACACCGCACTAAGGGGGGTATATGTAGAGGATTACCAGAAGGACACCCTTTTTTATATTGATGAGCTGAGTACTTCCATCCTGAGCATTCGCAACCTGGTGAACGGGACCCTGGAATTCGGGGATATTGAACTTACCGGGTTAAACTTTAAACACCGGACGTATGAAGATGCCCCGGACAGCAACCTCGGGATCTTTGTGGCCAAACTGGACGATAACAAACCCAGGGCCCCGGGAACGCCCCCTTTCTTACTTTCTTCTTCTGATGTTGAGATCCGGGATAGCAGGTTTCAGTTGATAGACGACAACCTGGAGAACCCTGAGGTCCTCGATTTTAAAGCCCTGAATATAGAAGCCGAAGATTTCCTGATCCTCGGCCCTGATGTTTCCACCAATATTGAGGCACTTTCGCTTCAAAGTCAGTTTGGAATTAACATCGAAAGGCTGGCTACCCAATTCAAATACACCAGGGAACGCATGCGTTTCGATACGTTGTCCCTAAAAACCACCGGTTCCGAATTAAAAGGGAATATAGTTTTCGATTACGAGCGGAAAGACCTGGCCGATTTTGTAAACAAGGTACAGATTACAGCCCAGTTTGAGGAATCCCAGGTGAGCCTGGATGAGATCAACCTTCTGTATCCAGGTTTTGGTGCCGGCAAAAATGTGGATTTCGCCTCCTCCTTTTCCGGAACGCTTAATGGACTGAGCGCAGAAAACCTCTTTTTGCTAACAGATGATACAGGAGTAAGAGGGGACTTTACATTTAACAACCTATTTGATGCGGAAGCCCCTTTCAGCATGAATGCCAATATGCGAAATGTCACCAGCAGCTATTACCAGCTGCGGGCGCTTATGCCTGATCTGCTTGGGAAAAATATCCCTGAAAACGTTCGGGCTTTAGGCAGGTTTACCGTCCGCGGAAGCAGTATGATCACTGAGAATTCGGTCAATGCCCAAATCAATGTAAACAGTGCTCCCGGTAGTTTTTATGCCGATTTGGACCTTACCGAGTTCGACAACCTGGAAGCGGCCAGTTATGCGGGTTTTATTTCCCTGATCGATTTTGACCTCGGCCGCATGGTGGGTAATAAGAGCTTTGGGCTTACCACACTTGATTTCAATGTCAAGGGGAAAGGCTTTATACGGGAAACGCTGAATACCGAGATCAGCGGACAGGTATATTCTGTGGATTTCAATAACTACCTGTACCGGGATATACAGGTGTCTGGCCTATTGCAGGACCAGCTTTTTGACGGTTATGTGGAAAGTAATGACCAAAATGTAAAGTTTACCTTCAAGGGATTGGCTGATTTCAGAAGCGCACAGAACCAATTCAACTTTACTGCTGCAGTGGATTATGCGGATTTCAAGAAAATGAACTTCATAAAGGACAGTGTCTCTATTTTTAAGGGCATTGTCAATATGAACGTCATCGGAAGCAATCCCGATGATGTAGAAGGGGAAATTAATTTTACACGCACTAGCTATCAGAACATTAACGACACCTACTATTTCGAAGATTTTCAAATCACTTCGGCTTTTGACGGGGATACCCTCAGGACCATTGAAATAAATTCTCCGGATATCATTACCGGATACATGAAAGGGAGGTTTAAAACCGGCGAACTGGGCAGGCTGGTTCAAAATTCGATTGGGAGTATTTACACCAATTACACCCCTTATCCGATAACCCCCAATCAGGAATTGGCC
>NZ_CEYNTP010000175.1:0-6103 GCF_982873095.1 Lentiprolixibacter sp.
CGAACAGGACCCTGGAGATCTCCTTGGGGAGAATATACGATTACAACAAACCCTATTCGGGCTATTTGGAACTACGGGAAGAACTCCGGCAACAACAGCGTAATGCTAAAAAGAACCAGGACAGGGAGATCCAGCAGGCAGAGCGCTTAATTGAACGTTTCCGGGCCAAATCCACTAAGGCATCTATGGCCCAGTCCCTTATCAAGAAACTGGAGAAAATGGACCGCATAGAAGTGGATGAGGAGGAACAGGGCGCCATGAATATCCGGTTCCCCCTCTCCGTAGTACCGGGGAAAGTGGTGGTGGAAATGGAGGGGGTTTCCAAAAGTTATGGTGAAAAACGGGTGCTAACAAACATTGATTTGCTCCTGGAACGGGGCAGCAAAACCGCATTTGTAGGGCAGAACGGACAGGGAAAGACCACGCTTGCAAGAGTTATCGTGGGGGAGCTCGAATTTCAGGGGCACCTCAAGCTGGGACATAATGTGCAGCTGGGATATTTTGCCCAGGACCAGGCCGATTACCTCGATGGGGAAAAGACGGTTTTGGACACCATGATCGACGCAGCCAATGAGCAAACCCGTCCCAGGGTAAGGGATATCCTCGGTTCCTTCCTCTTCAGTGGGGATGAGGTAGAAAAGTACGTAAAGGTACTGTCAGGTGGGGAGCGCAACCGCCTTGCCCTCGCGAAATTGTTATTACAGCCCTTTAATGTCCTGATCATGGACGAACCTACCAACCACCTTGATATGAAGTCCAAACAGGTGCTTAAAGAGGCCTTACAACAGTTTGAAGGCACGCTTGTGCTGGTATCGCATGACCGGGACTTCCTTCAGGGCTTAACCAATAAGGTATATGAATTCAAAGGGGGCGGAATAAAGGAATACCTTGGGGATATACAGTTTTACCTGGAACAACGGCAAGCCTTGAATTTCAGGGAAATTGAGAAAGGCGAAACAAAAAAAACAGCCCCTGCAAAGCAACAGCAGAAATCCAACAATTACCAGGATCAGAAGAAAATCAAATCCCTTAAAAACCAAATAGGCAGTGTGGAAAAGAAGATCGCTGCTATGGAAAAAGAACTGGCCGATATAGATCATCAACTCTTGATGAACTACGATGCCACCATTGCGGAAGACGGCTTTTTTGATCGCTACCAGGAAAGAAAAAAGGCCCTGGAAACCCAGTTATCACGGTGGGAAGAGCTAACCTTAACCCTTGAAAACCTTACAAATTCTCAATAAGGAAGAAGGGGCAAAAAAATTTCACAACAAAAAAAAGGGGTTTCGCAACAAAAACGTACCGTTCGTCGATAAAATTGGC
This sequence comes from Lentiprolixibacter sp., assembly GCF_982873095.1. Classification (NCBI taxonomy): domain Bacteria; kingdom Pseudomonadati; phylum Bacteroidota; class Flavobacteriia; order Flavobacteriales; family Flavobacteriaceae; genus Lentiprolixibacter; species Lentiprolixibacter sp. Next base: position 1,324 of record NZ_CEYNTP010000175.1, read on the forward strand.
ATTTTATCCTGAATTCGCGTTAAATTTGTAAGGTAATTCTTAATCAAATATCAGATTATTACAGGAATTACGCAAATAATGATCAAATGAAAAAATCCCTGCTTGTAATAGCGATGTTTTTGATGGTGGCGAATGTGGTCTGGTCTCAGGTAGCTGAGCAGGAGCGAATGGCGCTGCTTGACCTGTACGAGAGTACTTCAGGAGAGGAATGGCTAAGGACATGGAATCCTGAACTGCCAGTTTCGGAGTGGTATGGGGTTACTGTGGAGAATGGTCATGTGGTTGAAATCAACCTGTTTAGGAATAACCTTGACGGGACCCTGCCAACTTCTATAGGGCATCTTTCCCATCTCAAGCAATTGAACCTGGCCTTTAACAAACTAACCGGCGTATTGCCAAAGGAAATGTCCGAATTGCAGCAGCTCGAGGTTCTTAAAATAGAAATGAACCGTTTTAAAGGACAGCTTCCTGATGAAATCGGAAATTTATCCTCCCTATTGGAACTAACTGCTTTCAATAATTTCTTTACAGGAAGTATCCCGGAAAGTTTGGGTAAGCTGGAAAACCTGAGGATACTAAACTTGTCGAGTAACAGCCTGAGGGGTGAGATCCCAAACTCACTGGGTAACCTTACCCGCCTGGAAACACTGGGGCTTTTTGAAAACGGACTGGAAGGCAGTATCCCATCGGAAATTGGCAATATGGTCCTGTTAAAGGAACTGGTCCTCGCCAACAACCAGCTTGGAGGTGAGATCCCACGGGAATTCAGCCAGCTGGCCAGCCTGGAGGTATTCCAGATACAACATAACAAATTTGACTCCTATAAGAACCTGGAAATGATGAATACCGAGCAGTTCCTGGTATTCGATTATGACAAGGACGATGTGAAATTAAATTTCAAGGACATCAACTTCAACAGAACCCGCATGGCAGATACCAAGTTTGAGGATGAAAATGAAAACGATAATGAGTAGTTGACTTTTTAGTTTAGTTAAATTGGCAAAAAGAAGAATGTCCCGGCATTCTTCTTTTTGTTTTATGTATCCTTTCCATGATTAAACAACATTTAAGATTAATTTAACTATGGTTGCATATGCAACTAATATGTGAAACGTTATTTTTGCAGCCATGGAAAAGACCAGTGTATTTATTGATTTTGAAAAGTCCCTCGGGCCCTGGGTCGGGCGGACCTCAAAATTGGTGGATCAATATATACAGGAAGGCTTGGACGAGCACGGTTTGGATATTACCAAAGAACAAATGGTCGTCTTAAAAGTGCTTACCGATCAGGACGGGCTGAACCAGAACGAACTGGCATCGCTGACCTACAGGGATAAATCTTCCCTTGCCCGCCTGCTGGCGAAGATGGAGAAAAAAAAATACCTGTATCGCAAGCAAAATGAAGAGGACAAGCGAATCAATGAAGTCTTCCTGACACCTATGGGGCGGGAAATCTTTGAGGACTGCAAGGTGGTTATAAAAGATATCCTGCAAACTATGGAACAAGACTTAAGCGCATCTGAGATCCGCGATACGATCCGGGTGTTAAAACAAGTACATAAAAATTTTAAGGCGAAAAGGCCGGTTAATAATTAAAAGAATGAGAAAGATCATCTTATCCGTACTGGGAGTTGTGATAATTGTGGTGGCTGTGTATCTGGCCAAACAGATTGTGAACAGCAAAACCCAATACCGCCCCCAGGTACAAAAAGTAGTGAAGACGGTATTTACCGAAGAGGTTTTTAATGGTACCGTACCCATCATAGTCCCTGCCAATGGGAACCTGACCGCTAAGACCAGGGTAGAATTGTTTGCCGAGGTACAGGGGGTATTCCGTGGCCGACAGAAATTATTCCGTCCGGGACAACGCTACAGCAGGGGAGAAACCATCATCCGTATTGATGCAGCAGAGTACTACGCCAGTGTTCAGTCTGCCAAGAGTAATCTGCTGAACCTGATCACCTCGGTGATGCCGGATTTGCGTTTGGATTACCCGGAGATCTATCCCAAATGGCAGGCCTACCTGCAGCGATTCGACCTGGACAAGGTAACTCCGGCCCTGCCGGAAATGACCTCCGAAAAAGAAAAATTCTTTATTTCGGGCAGGGGGATCCTTACCAGTTACTACAACGTCAAGAATCTGGAGCAACGCCTTGCCAAATACACCATTGCCGCACCCTTTTCCGGGGTGTTGACTGAAGCCCTGGTCACTGAAGGTACCCTGGTCCGCGTGGGCCAGAAACTGGGAGAGTTTATCAGCACGGATGTATATGAACTTGAAGTCGCCGTAAGTAAAACGTATAGCGACCTTTTGAAAGTAGGCGAAGTAGTGGAGCTTGTAAACCTTGAGCGTACCAAAACCTACCAGGGAACAGTTACCCGGATCAACGGTCGGATTGATCAGGCCACCCAGACCATTAAAGCCTACATAGAGGTGAACCATCCCGATCTCAAAGAAGGGATGTACCTGGAGGCCAATCTCAACGCTAAAGACGAAACAGATGCCATAGAAATCGACCGGCAGTTGTTACTGGACAACAACCAGATCTTCGTGGTTCGGGATACCATACTGGACCTGATCGATGTGAACCCGGTGTACTTCTCTGACAAAAAAGTGGTCCTGAAGGAAGTGCCGGATGGTACCACCATAATTACTAAACCCGTGGTAGGTGCCTATGCCGGAATGCTGGTAAAGGTGTATAAAGGGGATACCGCCGAAAAAATGAATCAATGAGAAAATTAATCGCATACTTCATCAAGTACCATGTGGCGGTAAACGTCATTATCATTGCGTTCTTCATATTCGGGATCGTAGGGGCCACCTCCCTTAAATCTTCCTTTTTTCCGCTGACGGATTCAAAAAATATTTCCATTAGCATTGTTTATCCCGGTGCTTCTCCCCAGGAAGTAGAGGAGGGGATCGTACTTAAAATCGAGGACAACCTCAAAGGTCTGGAGGGGGTAGATCGCGTAACGTCCACCTCCAGGGAGAACAGTGGTTCGATCAACGTGGAAATAGAGAAAGGCCGGGATATTGACTTTATGTTGCTGCAGGTTAAAAATGCGGTGGACCGGGTACCTTCTTTTCCCACGGGAATGGAACCTTTAGTAGTTTCCAAACTGGAAGCCGTGCGCCAGACCATTAGCTTTGCGATCAGCGGCGAAAACATTCCCCTGCCGACCCTGAAACAGATCGGGCGGCAGATAGAAAACGACATCAGATCCATAGATGGAATTTCCCAGATCAGTATATCCGGATATCCGGAAGAAGAGATAGAAATTGCAGTAAATGAGAATAACCTGCTGGCTTATGGACTTTCTTTCCAGGAAGTTTCTCAGGCAGTAGCCAATGCCAATATCCTCGTGACCGGGGGGAACATTAAAACCAGTGCGGAAGAATACCTTATCCGGGCCAACAATCGCGCCTATTACGGCGATGAGCTTTCCAACCTCATCATCCGAGCGGATGCCTCCGGGCAGACGATCAGATTAAAGGATGTTGCCATTGTTCGGGACCGTTTTTCGGAAACCCCCAATGCCTCTTACTTCAATGGGGACCTTTCTGTCAGCACTACAATAACGAGTACCAATACCGAGGACCTGATCTCTGCTGCAGAGAAGGTAAAAGAATATATAGCCGAGTTCAACCAGAAATATACCAACGTACGCCTCAATGTGGTCAGCGATTTGTCGACTACCCTGGTGCAACGTACACAACTCCTCACAGAAAATGCGATAGTGGGGATGATCCTGGTACTGGTTTTCCTTTCCCTGTTCCTGAATACCCGTTTGGCCTTTTGGGTGGCCTTTGGGCTTCCGGTGGCTTTCCTGGGGATGTTCATTTTTGCCGGTTTCTTCGATGTAACCATTAATGTACTTTCCCTTTTTGGGATGATCATCGTAATCGGGATTCTGGTGGATGACGGAATTGTGATCGCTGAAAATATTTACCAGCACTACGAAAAAGGCAAATCCCCCATTCAGGCGGCTATAGACGGTACCATGGAGGTGATTCCTCCCATCGTATCCGCTATCATAACTACAATATTGGCCTTTTCCATTTTCCTTTTCCTGGACGGCAGGATTGGGGAATTCTTCGGGGAAGTCTCAGTGATTGTGATCCTCACCCTGGTGGTTTCCCTGGTGGAGGCACTGATCATCCTGCCCGCCCACCTTGCCCATTCCAAGGCCCTGCAGCGCGGGCAGAAAAAATCCAAAACCTTAGTTGGGCGTGCATTCTCGAAACTCAGGAATATCAACAAGATCGGGGACCGTATCATGGCCTGGAACCGGGATAAGATCTATACCCCGGCCCTGTATTTCGCAATGCGTTACAAAATGCTGACCTTCTCGTTCTTTGTATTCGCACTGATCCTGACCTTTGGTTCGATTGGGGGCGGTATTATCCGGACCTCCTTCTTCCCCAGGATTGCCAGTGACCGGGTTCAGGTAGAACTACAGATGCCTAATGGGACCAACGAAAAAATTACCGATTCGATCATCAGCATGATCGAAGAAAAGGCAGAGATCGTCAACCAGGAGCTTACAGAAAAATACTTACAGGGGACCGGAAAAGTGCTGTTTGAAAACGTAATCAAACGCCTTGGGCCGGGATCCGCTACGGCTACGCTCACCCTGAACCTCCTGCCCGGGGAAGAGCGTCCGGACGCAATACGTTCTGATGTGGTGACCGGCAGGCTGCGGGAATTGGTAGGCCCGGTAATAGGGGTAGAAAGCCTGATATACGGCTCCGGGGGGAATTTCGGGGGCGACCCGGTAT
>NZ_CEYNTP010000176.1:0-6089 GCF_982873095.1 Lentiprolixibacter sp.
TGCTGATATCACTAAAAAAGAAAACGATTCCGTCTATTTCTTGAGCGAGGGTAAACTCACTACTTCCAAGGATACAATTGACCCGGATTACTACATAAGGGTGCGAAAAGCGAAATTTGTCCCCAAGAAGAAAGTGATTGCGGGCTTCAGTAACCTTTATATTGTGGACGTCCCTACGCCCATTGCCCTGCCCTTTGCCTATTTCCCCCTGACAACGGGACGAACGGCTGGAATTATGATGCCTACCTTTGGGAACGATCCGGACCGGGGGTACTTTTTTCAGAACGGGGGCTATTATTTACCCATTAATGACTATGTGGACCTCACCTTAACCGGGGACCTGTATACTAACGGAAGTTATGGCTTCCGGGCGCAATCGGTCTATTCCAAACGCTATAAATTCCGCGGGAACATCAACTTCCGGTACGAAAACCTTGTGACCAGTCAGAAGGGGTTTGATGATTACACACGGGGGACCATATACAATATTCAAATAACACATTCCCAGGATGCCAAGGCAAATCCCAATTCGCGGATTTCGGCCTCTGTTAACCTTGGGAGCAGCCAGTATTTCCGGAATTCCCTGTTACAGCAAAACCTGCCGAATACCCAGGTAAACAACCTGTCGTCTTCCATCTCCTACTCCAAAACCTTTCCGGCCTATCCATCGGTAAACCTGAGCCTTACAGCTACGCATAATCAGAACACCAATACCGATATTGTGGATGTTACCCTGCCCACCCTGCAGGCAGCTATGGAGCGGGTATTCCCTTTTGCCAAGAGGGATGGGATCAAAAAAGGGCTTATCCAGAACATCAACTTTCAGTACGACCTGAATGGAAGGAACAGTATTCGAACAGATTCCGAAAATTTTGGAACAGCACGTATGTTTGAGGATTCCAAGGTAGGGGTCAGACATCGCATCCCGATCAGCACCAATTTTAAGGTAGCCAAATTTTTCAGCGTTACCATGGGAGGTACCTATGAAGATATCTGGGCGTTGGAGACTTTCAACCAGCGATTTGATCCGGATACACAGACCGTGGTTCGCGATACCATCAGCGGTTTTGACCGTTACAACCAGTACAATCTCAATGCGAGTGTGGGAACTACCCTGTATGGTACCTTTACCTTTGGGGAAGACAAGAAAATACAAGCCATCAGGCATGTCATGCGGCCTAGTATTAGCTACGGATATGCCCCTTCCTTTGAACAATACTATGATGAATACCTCAATGAAGTTACCGGCCAGGAGGTACAATTCAGTCGGTTTGACGGAACGATTTACGGAGCCCCAAGGCTGGGCAAATCCAATGCGATGACTTTTTCCATTGCCAACACCCTGGAAGCCAAGGTCAAAGACAAGGATTCAACAGTTGCAGAACCCAGAAAAGTACAATGGCTCAACAGTTTCAATCTTAGCAGTGGGTACAATTTTGAGGCCGATTCCCTGAAACTGAGCCCGCTGAGCATCACCGGGGGGACCAATCTCCTCAAGAACAAAATGTCTGTAAACTTCGGGGCCAATTTAGATCCCTATGCTATTGACGCCAACGGAAGACGCATCAACACCTTTAACGTAAACAACGGGGGCGGGCTCTTCCGGCTCACCTCAGCCCGGGCCAATGTCAGCTACTCGCTGAGCAGCGCAGATTTTGCTAGGGAAGGAAGGGAACAGGAAGATGAGGAAGAAGACCCCTATTCTGGGACCAATTACGTTTTATCCAGCGGTGGTAGGTCTGATGATTTATTCGGTAGGGCTGACCGCTTTAACGAGAGCAGTTTTCGCGATCGGGATTCGGAGGATGTTGAAAACCCCGTTTACGGGACAAAAATCCCCTGGGACCTGCGTGTGCAGTACGCGATGACCTACAGCAACAGCAATCGCCAGAATGAGATCAGTAACCACTCACTGATGTTTTCGGGCAATATTAGTTTATCGCCGCGATGGAGCGTTGGGGTCTCCTCGGGTTACGACATAAAAAACAGGGGGTTTACCGTGACCCAATTCCGTTTTGAGCGCGACCTTAAGAGCTTTAATATGCGCTTTAACTGGACGCCCTTTGGCCGCTTTGAACGCTGGTATTTCTTTATCGGGATCAAGAGCTCTATCCTATCCGACCTGAAATGGGAAAACCGCAGTCAGCCTGTGAGGCGATAATTCCAGACATCATAAATTAATTCAACTTTCCTTGACCATGAAACAAATCATCAACACACCCAAAGCACCGGCCCCCATCGGACCTTACAACCAGGCTGTCCTTACCGGGGACACCCTATATATTTCCGGACAAATTCCAATGGATCCCGAGAATGGAGAACTCATCTCAGGTGATATACAAAAAGAAACACGGCAGTGCATGGAAAACCTCAAGGCTATATTGGATGCTGCAGGGATGGGTTTTGAACAGGTCGTCAAAACTTCCATTTTTGTGAAAGACATGCATCAGTTTGCAGAGATCAATGCGGCTTATGCGCAATACTTTGATCCGGAAACGGCCCCGGCCAGGGAAACTGTTGAAGTAGCCAACCTTCCCAAGTTTGTAAACGTAGAGATCTCTATGATCGCGACTAAATAGTTTCCTGGTGGAATTCCACCAAACCTTCTATGGGTCGCCTGCGGATCACACCCATTCGCAAATCGTTTCGTTCGATTACGGCTGTTAATTCGTCCTTCAGGAAATGGGCGATACTGCCTACAAAGTGGATAGGAACCTTTGTAGCGAGTTCAAACTGCATGATATAGTTATTAACAAACTGTTGTAAGCCCTTGTCAATCACTCCTTTGCAGTACGGATGATCCTTATTCTCTATTAAAAATCTCGCAAAGGTGGCCAGGTAGGTATTGGGATTGGGCTGCTTATACAGGTTTTCTTTGATGGCATCCGCTTCCAGGTTGTATTCCTTGGCGAACTTGATGCCCAATGACTGCGGCATTTTGTTGAAATAATAATCCCGAATCAGCTTTCTACCAAAAAAATTGCCACTGCCATCGTCCATCAGGATATAGCCCAGGGAAGTTACTTTCTGAAAGAGTTGTCTGCCGTCATAATAACTGCAATTGGAACCAGTACCCAGGATACATACAATCCCCTGATGGTCTATCTTTGTTGTTGCATAAATGGCGGCATAGGTATCTTCCTTTACATCTGCTACAGCATTCGGAAAATAATGCTTGAATATTTCCTTCAGGAACGTCTTCATACGATCCGTGCCGCAACCGGCCCCGTAAAAATGCAAACGGGATACTTTTTCCCTGTTTTTCGCGAGTTCAAAGTTGTTCGCCAGGCGGTCTTCGATAACTTCCCGGGTAAGGACTTCAGGACTTAATCCCAGGGTCTGGGTAATAAAAAGTTCTTTGCCAGTCTTCTCGTCCAGGGCAATCCAATCTGACTTTGTCGCGCCACTATCTACAATTAGTATCATATCCCTCAGGTATTAAAAAGGAATCCCTTAAAATCAACCTACATGGCCATTTTAAGGGATTCTCATGTCGTTTAAATCAAATTACAAGCTAGCTACGTACTCCGCCAAATCCAACAATTTGTGGGAATAGCCGGCTTCGTTATCGTACCAGGAGATCACCTTAAAGAACTTGGAGTTGAGCTCAATGCCCGCTCCTGCATCAAAAATACTGGTGCGTGGATCTCCTATAAAATCCTGTGAAACTACAGCTTCTTCCGTATATCCCAGGATGCCTTTTAGCTCTCCTTCTGAAGCTGCTTTGAAAACTTTCTTGATTTCCTCATAGGATGTTTCTTTTTCGAGGCGTACCGTGAGGTCAACCGCTGAAACGTCTGCTGTAGGCACCCTAAAGGCCATACCGGTTAGTTTACCAACCAGTGATGGAATCACTTTTGTAACCGCCTTGGCCGCACCGGTAGATGCCGGGATAATGTTCAGCAAAGCGCTTCTGCCACCCCTGTAATCCTTGCGTGAAGGTCCGTCAACGGTGAATTGCGTAGCCGTTGTGGCATGTACGGTAGTCATTAACCCTTCTTCTATACCAAAATTATCATTGAGTACCTTGGCTAAAGGTGCCAGGCAGTTTGTGGTACAGGAAGCATTAGACAGAATGTTGTCTGAGGCTTTGATCTCTTTGTGGTTTACACCCATAACGAACATCGGTGCATCCGGTGATGGTGCAGAGATCAGTACTTTCTTGGCTCCGCCATCAATGTGTTTCTGGGCTGTGTCCAGGCTCTTGAATATCCCGGTACATTCTGCCACGTAATCGACCCCTACTTCATCCCATTTCAGGTTGGCAGGATCTTTTTCAGCAGTAATGCGAATTTTCTTTCCGTTTACCACGAGCTGTCCTCCTTCAACTTTGACATCCCCGTCAAACTTTCCATGAACAGAATCGTATTTCAACAGGTAGGCGAGGTGGTCCACATCCAACAAATCGTTGATGGCTACCACTTCAATATTTTCTCTATGGATGGAATACCTGAAAACCAGTCGGCCAATCCGTCCAAAACCATTAATTCCGATTTTAATTTTTGCCATTTTCTATGTTTTAATTAATTACTATATGGTCATGATATCAGAAACCCGGATGAGTTCTTTATCAATCTTGGTATGCCCTTTTATGGCTTCCTTGACCGGGGTCAGGATAATATCATTGTCCCTAATCCCTGCCATAAGGTTGGATTTTCCCTCCATCAGCGCCTCCACTGCTTTTACTCCCATCCTGCTGGCCAGTACACGGTCAAAACAAGTCGGGGCTCCTCCTCGCTGCATATGGCCCAGTACGCAGACCCGGACATCGTAAACCGGCAGGTGCTGTTCTACATATTCCTTTAGTTCGTAAACATTTTTTCCGGTGGTACGGTCTCCCTCGGCCACAACTACAATACTGGAAGATTTCCCACGTGCCTTACTGCGCTTAAGGGAATCCAGCAGGCGTTCCAGTCCCAGGTCCTCCTCAGGGATCAGGATCTCCTCCGCTCCGGCACCAACACCAGCATTCAGGGCGATATGACCAACATCCCTACCCATAACTTCCACAAAGAAAAGCCGGTGGTGGGAACTGGCTGTATCCCGGATCTTATCGATAGCCTCTACAACCGTATTGAGGGCAGTATCAAAACCAAGGGTATAACGGGTTCCGAAAATATCGTTATCTATGGTTCCCGGTATCCCGATGTAGGGTACATTGTGCTCTGCATGGAAGAATTCCGCACCGGTAAGACTTCCGTCCCCACCGATAACTACCAGGGCATCAACGCCAGCGGATTGCAGTTGGTCATAGGCCTTTACCCGTCCTTCTGGTGTCCGGAATTCAGGACATCTTGCAGATTTCAGGAAAGTCCCCCCTTTATTGATGATATTATTTACACTCCGCGCGTTGAGCGGGACAAAGTCTCCATCGATCATTCCTTCATAGCCCCTGTAAATACCCATACAATCTATTTCCATATAGGCACAGGTTCTGACCACGGAACGAATAGCCGCATTCATGCCCGGAGAATCCCCTCCGGACGTAAATACACCAATCTTTTTAATACTTGCACTCATGTGAAAAATTGAATAGCAAAGCTAGCAAACTTAGGGCAAAAAAAGAATTGGCAACCCTTTTATTTACGACCATTTTCATACGAAATCGATTTCGTAAACACCGCGGTAAACATCGGGGGTTTACTAATGCACGTCCGCCCCAATAAATCGGGGTTGTATCTCAGTTGGCAGGCCTTATGCTCCAATGTAAACCTTTCGCAATCATTAACTAATCGTTGGTCATGATAAAGAGGGGCAACATTTCGAAATTCTTGTAATAGGGGTGCAGTTTATCCTTATTGTAATATTTGTCCACATTGACAAACTTTTTGGTATCGGTAACCACCTCGATGGGAACATGGTCGTAGCGGCCGTTTTTAAGCACTACCATTCGTCCGTCTATGCCATTCAGAATAAGGTCCAGCGCAAGGTTACCATAGGCAGTTGGCACAACGGAATCTATAAAATCCGGATCCCCGCAGCGCACCAGGTAGCCTAGTTTCTGATTGATCACATTCACCCGGTTTCCGTTGTTGTACTTGGCAGAGACATTCTTCAAGGCGGCAGATACCTCATCACCGATGCCTCCG
>NZ_CEYNTP010000177.1:0-6069 GCF_982873095.1 Lentiprolixibacter sp.
TTAAGCAAAAGGACTGCCACCGGCAGGCTGAAAGTAAAACAGGTGAAGGATAGATTGTCCGGAATGGCCTTGGCTAGTTCCAGACAGGTGGTTCCCCCGTCGATAAACAATACACTATCGGGTGTAAGTAACTGAAGAGCCTTTTCAGCAATCTTCTTCTTCTCAGGTTGTGCGTACACCCTGTTATCCAGATTCGCCAGTCCGGTAAAACCGAGGGAAACGGCCCCTCCGTGCACTTTTTTGAGCATGTTCTCCGCATCCAGCTCCTTTACATCCCTTCGGATGGTATCCACTGAAACGTCAAGCTTTTCAGCTATATCAGTCAACAGAATGCGGTTGTGCAAATCTACCTCATTCATAATGAGTCGCTGCCTTTCTTCCTTTAACATTATCTGCTAGCTTTTTTTATTTGAATTCAAAGATAATCAATTCTGCATAAATGCCACATTTTACAGTTATTTAAATGTATTAGTGCTAATTATTGCAATTATTTGCAATTTATTAAATATAAAACAGCATAATATAGAAATAATTAGTATTTTTGTCCCGAAACATAACTCTAAGAAAATGGCTGAAGTCCAGACAAAAGCAAACACCTATGAATTTCCGCAAGACGACGAATCCCGGAAGTTTGAAAAGATCGAAACCCACATTCATGATAACTCAGAAGAGGCTTCCTTTTATGTAGCCAACGAAATTGCTGAGCTCATCAGACAGCGGCAACGACAGGGAAAACCTGCGGTGCTTGGTCTGGCAACCGGGTCTACACCCACCAAGGTGTATGACTTTCTGGTAAAGTTCCACAAAGAAGAAGGCCTGAGCTTCAAAAATGTGATCACCTTTAACCTGGATGAGTATTACCCAATGGAGCCTGATTCCATACACAGTTATGTACGGTTCATGAAGGAACACCTGTTTGACCATATAGATATCCTGCCTAAAAATGTTCACATCCCCGATGGCACTTTGGACAAAGAAGATGTACGGGACTACTGCAAGGCTTATGAGCAAAAAATACAGGATGCGGGTGGTATCGATATCCAGATCCTGGGTATAGGGCGTACCGGCCATATCGGTTTTAATGAACCGGGCTCAACCCTCAAAAGTAAAACCCGATTGGTGCGTTTGGACCGGGTTACCCGTTTGGATGCAGCCAGTGACTTTTTCGGGTTGGAAAACGTCCCCATAAAGGCAATAACTATGGGCGTAGGCACGATCATGGCTGCGAAGCGGATCATCCTTATGGCCTGGGGGGAAGGAAAATCTGAAGTTATCCATTACTCCGTGGAAGGCAAGATCCGGGAATCAGTACCCGCTACCTTCCTGCAAAACCATGAAAACTGTAGCTTTATTCTGGACCACGCTGCAGCCTCCTCTTTGGTCCGGGTGAATACTCCCTGGCTGGTCTCAGAATGCACATGGGATGATAGGCTAATTAAAAAAGCAACCCTCTGGTTATCTGAAAAACTAAACAAAGCCATCCTTAAGCTGACCAACGAAGATTACAATGAACACGGGATGGGGAATCTCATAGCCGAAATTGGTTCTGCAGAACATATCAACCTCATCGTCTTCAACCAACTGCAAAGCACCATTACCGGATGGCCTGGTGGTAAGCCCAATGCAGATGACAGCGCACGGCCAGAAAGAAAGGCCCCATACCCCAAACGTTCCATGATCTTTAGCCCACACCCCGATGATGACGTGATTTCCATGGGAGGGACGTTACTGCGCCTGGTTGACCAGGGACATGAGGTGCACGTAGCCTATCAGACATCTGGAAACATAGCTGTTTTCGATGATGAAGTTATTCGATTTCTCGATTTTGCCACGGATGTTCAGGAGGATAATCTGGAGCTTCAAAAACAGTTCCAACAGGTACGGGAATTCCTGAATTCGAAAAAACCGGGTGAGGTAGACAGCCCTGAAATACAACACTTCAAAGGCCTTATCCGTAAAGGAGAAGCCCTGGCTGCATGTCGTTACTGCGGTGTTGACGAAGCAAATGCCCATTTCCTTAACCTGCCTTTCTACGAGACGGGTACGGTTAAGAAAAAACCGCATACCCAGGCAGATGTGGACATCACCTACGACCTGCTGCAAAAGGTTAAACCCCACCAGATTTTTGCCGCTGGCGACTTGTCTGATCCACACGGAACGCACCGGGTCTGTCTGCAGATCATATATAGTGCACTGGAGCGACTTGTAGAGGAAGGTGCAGAATGGCTTAAAGACTGCTATGTGTGGCTGTACCGTGGCGCATGGCAGGAATGGGATATCGCGGACATGGAGATGGCAGTGCCCATTGGGCCAAAGGATATGCAACGAAAAAAGAATGCTATCTTTAAGCACCAGTCACAAAAAGACAGCGCCATGTTTCCGGGTAATGACGAACGGGAATTCTGGCAAAGGGCAGAACAACGTAACAAGGAAACCGCCTGTAAATACAACGACCTGGGAATGGCAGAATACGAGGCCATGGAGGGCTTTGTCCGCTACCATTTCATGTAGATTGAGGGCGATTTCCATATCGTTGTTTACCCAGTCTGAAAACCACAAAAGGACAGGTACCGGCCTATGCGGTTATTTACACTACTCCTGATATTCTTAGTATTCACGGCTTGTGGTAGCCTGAAAACAAAGATTCCGCATCCTGATGAGGAATTTCGCGGCGTTTGGGTCGCTACTGTAGCCAATATCGACTGGCCAAAGCATCCCTCGGACCCCTGGGTCAAAAAGCAACAGGACTATATTGAACTGCTCAATTATTATAAAAGACTGAGATTCAATGCCGTTATTGTACAAGTGAGGACAGCCGGAGATGCCTTTTATCCCTCAAAATTTGCGCCCATATCCCGATTTTTAACAGGAAAGGAAGGGGAAATGGGGGATCTGGACCGGGATCCCCTGGCATGGATGATCGATGCCACCCATAAAAGAGGGTTTGAGTTCCATGCCTGGGTTAACCCATACCGGGCTACCTTTGACCAGCAAACGGCAGTATTGGCCCCCGAACATGACTTTTTTCAACACCCGGACTGGATGGTATCCTACGGGAAAAAATTTTATTACAATCCTGGACTGCCTGCTGTTCGTGAACATATTGTTGAGGTTATCAGTGAATTGGTCGCCCGCTATGATCTCGATGGCATCCATTTCGATGATTATTTCTATCCCTACCAGATACAGGGTGAGAAATTTGCCGATTCAGTGGCTTACACTACCTACCGCGACCCCGATCAATCCCTGGAGGACTGGAGAAGAGGTAATATCAATGCCCTGGTCAGGGAAACCCACCAGACTATTAAAGCTTTAAAACCCTGGGTGCAATTTGGGATTAGTCCCTTTGGGGTATGGAGAAACCGCTCTTCGGATCCCCTGGGATCCGATACCCGAGCCGGACAAACCAACTTTGACCACCTTTTTGCTGATCCCCTGGAGTGGTCAAGGGAAGGATGGGTAGACTACCTGGCACCTCAGCTGTACTGGAGCATGGATTATCCCCCTGCCTCGCACAGGAAACTGATGGATTGGTGGGCCTCTGCAGTACCGCAAACCCCTTTATTCATAGGAAACGGAGCCTATAAAGTCCGTAATAATGCAGATGACGCCTGGGAAGCCAGACAGGAATTACCAGAACAGCTTGTGCTGGCACGCAAAACAAAAAATGTCCGGGGTAACATCTTTTTCAGCGCAGGCTCCTTGATGAAATCCAATCGGGATATCGCCCGGTATTTACGAAAAAACGTTTATGCCTACCCTGCTTCCCTGCCACCGGTAGTTCATGAGGGAAAAAATCCGCCCGCCAAACCCAGGCTAAACATGAAGGAGGGCCGGGATTACCTTTACTTTACGATCCTGGATAAATCCCTGCGCTTTCAGTTTGCCGAGATAAAGGGCCTTGGCCGAAAGGAACAAGGTGGTAAAAAAAGAAAGCAAAATCAGGCGAAAAGAATATATTTAGGGGAGTTAAGTACGTTCCGGGTTCCCACAAAATCCTTACAGGGAAAAAAACGCATGGAAATAGTTTTCATCGACCGGTACCGCCAAAAGACAAAACCCTTGAGACTGGTTCGCAACTAATCCAAAGCTTAGATGGTAGAAAAGAATAAATGGGCATGGGCATGGGTACCCATATTGTATTTCACACAAGGACTTCCCTATGTGATGGTGGTCACCGTTTCGGTAATCATGTACAAAAAACTGGGGATCAGCAATGCGGATATCGGCCTCTATACCAGTTGGTTGTACCTGCCCTGGGTAATAAAACCGCTGTGGAGCCCTTTTCTGGACCTCCTAAGCACTAAGCGAAACTGGTTCCTTATTATGCAGTTGCTGGTTTCCCTTTCCTTCCTGGGTATTGGGCTATCCCTGCCCACCAACATCTTTTTTGTCACTACCCTGGCCTGCTTTTGGATGGCTGCCTTTGCCTCCGCTACCAATGACATTGCCTCGGATGGTTATTACATGATAGGCCTTACCCAGGAAAAACAGTCCTTTTTTGTGGGAGTGAGAAGCACGTTCTATAAGTTGGCCAACGTCACTGGGCAAGGCTTGCTTGTCATCCTGGCAGGATTCCTTGAAAATTACTATGGGGACAATAGCAAAGCCTGGTCGGTGACCATGCTCACGGCAGCTTTGTTAATGTTTATCCTTACCGCGGCGAATTTTTTCACTACGCCCAGGTATGAAAGTTCCTCAGAGATCACGCTGGACAAGCCCAAGGGTTTTCTTGAGGTGTTTTCGACATTTTTCAAAAAGAAAGGCATGGGCATGGCGCTCACCTTCGTTCTTTTCTTTCGTTTAGGGGAATCCCAACTGGTGAAGATGGCCTCCCCTTTTTTACTGGATGCCCCTGAAGTGGGTGGATTGGGGTATACTACGGCAGAAGTAGGTACGATTTATGGTACCATTGGCGTGATTATGCTTACCATTGGCGGAATATTAGGTGGCATCCTGATATCGCGTGATGGCCTTAAGAAATGGATGTTTCCCATGGTCCTATCCCTGAACATCCCCAACGCATTTTATGCTTTTTTAGCCATTACAAAAACGTCCCACCTGGCAGCGGTGATTACCACAGTAGTTTTGGAACAGTTTGGTTATGGCTTTGCGATTGCGGGCTTCATGGTCTACCTCATCTACATAGCAGAAGGTGCATCAAAAACCTCACACTACGCCCTGGCAACCGGATTTATGGCGCTGGGCATGATGCTGCCCGGTTTAATTAGCGGTTATGTGCAGGAATGGCTGGGCTACGATGGATTTTTCATTTGGGTAGTCCTTGCAGCACTGCCCTCTATCATATTGTTACGCTATATCGAATACCCCCCGGATTTTGGAAAAAAAGGTGCCCGGAATGATGAACTCAATTGACTTTTGGAAAGAAAAAAGTTACAGTCTCAGCCTGAAACAAAAGGTTGGACAACTTTTTATGCCTGCCGCTTTTATTAATGACAGCGATGAAGAGATAACCCGTCTGGAGGCCCTTATCAAAAATGCCTGTATAGGTGGTATTTGTTTCTTTCACAGCCGGGAAAGCGCGGCGACTAATTACGAAGGCAAAAAGGAAATCCCATACAATGCCGACAGTTTCCAAACCCTGAGAAAACTTGTTACGAGGTATCAAAAAGCAGCCAAAATCCCACTCCTGATCGCCATAGATGCGGAATGGGGCCTTGCCATGCGGATCGAAAACACCCCTCAATATCCTTACGCCCTTACCCTGGGTGCCCTGCAGGGTGAAACGGATCTTATTTACAAAGTGGGGCAGCATATCGGGGCCGACTGCCGAGCTGCAGGGATCCACTGGAATTTTGCCCCTGTAGCCGATATAAATAGCAACCCGGACAATCCCGTTATTGGATACCGGTCTTTTGGGAGCAATCGCAGCCAGGTTAGTAAAAATGCCCTGGCGTTCTCCAGGGGAATGCAACAACAGGGAATTCTCAGCTGTGCGAAACACTTTCCGGGGCACGGGGATACGGCTACAGATTCTCATCTCGGGCTTCCCGTCATCTCAAAGTCCAGGTCAGAATTAAGGGAACATGAGCTCGCTCCCTTCAGCGA
>NZ_CEYNTP010000178.1:0-6018 GCF_982873095.1 Lentiprolixibacter sp.
TTTGTGCATTCGTTATAAGAAATCAAACAAATATAAAAATTGTTTTGTATAACGCCTTAAAATTACGCAAACTGCAGCTATTTGTATGAATTCCAAGGATATCAGGACCGCATTTCTGGATTTTTTTGAAGGGAAGAAACACAGGATCGTCCCCTCTGCCCCTATGGTGATCAAGGATGATCCTACCTTGATGTTCACCAATGCGGGGATGAACCAGTTCAAAGAGTTTTTCCTTGGAAATACACGGTCCAAATACCCCAGGATCGCCGACACCCAGAAGTGCCTGCGCGTAAGTGGAAAGCACAATGACCTGGAAGAGGTGGGGAAGGACACCTACCACCATACCATGTTCGAGATGCTGGGGAACTGGAGCTTTGGGGATTACTTTAAGAAAGAAGCCATTGCCTGGGCCTGGGAATTGCTTACCGAGGTGTACAAAATACCAGCAGATTCCCTCTACGTAACGGTTTTTGAAGGCAGCTCAGATGAGGACCGGCTGGAGATGGACCAGGAGGCCTATGATTTCTGGAAGGCTATTCTCCCTGAAGCCCGGATCCTTATGGGAGATAAGAAAGACAACTTCTGGGAAATGGGGGATCAGGGTCCCTGTGGTCCCTGTTCGGAGATCCATGTAGATATCCGTTCCCAGGAAGAAAAAGATAAAGTTCCCGGGGATAGCCTTGTGAACCAGGACCATCCGCACGTGATCGAGATATGGAACCTGGTCTTCATACAGTACAACCGCAAGGCCAACGGCAAACTGGAACCCCTTCCGGAATGCCATGTGGATACCGGGATGGGATTTGAGCGCCTGTGTATGGTGCTACAGGGGGTACGCTCCAATTATGACACGGATGTCTTCCAACCCCTGATCACGGAGCTGGAACGGGTTACGGGTACGACCTATGGGGCTGATGAGGATACAGATATCGCCCTACGCGTGGTGGCCGACCATATCCGCGCTGTGGCCTTTGCTATTGCAGATGGCCAATTGCCCAGCAATACCGGCGCCGGTTATGTAATCCGGAGGATACTGAGGCGTGCCATTCGGTATGGCTTTACCTTCCTGAATACGCAGGAACCCTTTATTCATAAATTGACTGCTGTGCTGGCAGCTACTATGGGGGAAGCCTTTCCTGAACTTTCCGAACAGAAACAGTTGATTGAAAACGTCATCCGTGAGGAAGAGCACTCCTTCCTTAAAACCCTGGAACAGGGACTTGTTCTGCTGGACCAGACCCTGGCCAAAACAAAAGGAAAAACGGTAGACGGAAGGAAAGCCTTTGAACTGTATGATACCTATGGTTTTCCCATCGACCTCACCGCCCTGATCCTCAGTGAAAAGGGATATGCCCTGGACGAGGAAGGGTTTGAAGCTGCCATGCAGGAGCAAAAGAAGCGATCAAAGACGGCAACGGCAGTATCCAAGGAAGACTGGGTGATTTTGTCTGAAAACGGCACCCAGGATTTTGTGGGGTACGATCAGTTGGAAACTTCGGTTAACCTTCTGAAATACCGTAGAATTAGCTCAAAAAAAGAGGGAGACCAGTATCAGTTGGTATTCCACCCTACTCCATTTTATCCCGAAGGCGGGGGCCAGGTGGGTGATAAAGGCTACCTGGAGAGTCCGGATGGAGATGTGGTGTACATTACCGATACCAAACGGGAGAACAACGAAATCATACATTTTGCAAAGAGCCTGCCCAAGGATTTATCTCTGCCATTAACTGCTGTGGTGGATGCGGGGCAAAGGCGGCGTACCGCCTGCAACCACTCGGCTACCCACTTACTGCACCAGGCACTGCGGAAGATTTTGGGCACCCATGTGGAGCAAAAAGGTTCGGCTGTGCATTCCCGTTACCTGCGGTTTGATTTTTCCCATTTTGCCAAGGTGACCGAGGAAGAGCTCCGTCAGGTGGAACAGTTTGTAAACGACCGTATTAAGGAAAACCTGCCGCTACAGGAAAATCGGAATATTCCTATGCAGGAAGCCCTGAAGGAGGGGGCGATGGCCCTGTTCGGCGAAAAGTATGGGGACGAGGTCCGTACCGTGCGCTTTGGTGACTCTATTGAACTTTGCGGGGGAACCCATGTGGCCCGTACAGGGGATATCTGGCACTTTAAGATCACCTCCGAAAGTGCCATAGCTGCCGGGATACGGCGTATCGAAGCCATAACTTCAGATGCAGCCCGCACCTATTTTGAGGAGAACCGAAAGGCACTGGAAGAGATCAAATCCCTCTTTAAGGGAGGTAAGAGCGCCCTGGAATCCGTGAAGTCCCTGCAGGAGGAAAACCAGGAACTCAAAAGGCAAATTGAAGCTTTGTTAAAAGAGAAAGCGGGGAATCTCAAGCAAGACCTTTTGCAAGAAATTCAGGATATAGGGGGAGTGGCCTTCCTGTCAAAAAAAGTAGACCTGGATGCCGGAGGCATGAAAGACCTCGCCTTTGAGCTGGGTGGTCAGCGAGACGACCTCTTCCTGCTCCTCGCTGCTGAGAAGGAAGGCAAGGCCTTACTTACCTGTTTTATTTCCAAACCCCTTGCGGAAGCCAGAAACCTGAATGCAGGTACTATCGTCCGGGAGCTGGGGAAATTTATTCAGGGAGGTGGAGGCGGACAGCCCTTTTTTGCCACGGCAGGAGGGAAGAACCCTCAGGGCATTCCTCAGGCCCTCGAGGCGGCTAAAGGCTATCTGAACACCTGAGAAGTATTTTAAACAGTGATGCCAGAGCAGCTTTCCGCGATTTCTTACATTTACGGTACTGAATAATTTCCCATGCAGTTACAAACGACCCTTTCTGTAACCCGGGCCGAACACCCCATCGATTACAGTAGCAAGATATTGCTTATGGGGTCCTGTTTTGCTGAGCATATCGGAGATAAACTGGAGTACTACCAATTCCAGACCTATGGAAATCCCCTGGGTATCTTTTTTCATCCAGAAGCCATAGCAGCCTTTCTGGAAAGGATCGTACAAAATAAGGTATACACAGAAGAAGATGTTTTTGAACATCAGGAACAGTGGCATTGTTATGAAGCCCATTCCCGCTTGAGCCAAAACAGCAGGGAAGGCCTGTTGGGGGACCTGAATCGTCAGCTTGAAATTAGCAGCCGTACGTTGGAGAATGCTACCCACATCTTTCTCACTCTTGGCACCGCCTGGGGCTATCGTTTCAAAGACACAGGCCAATGGGTGGCCAATTGCCACAAGGTGCCTCAAAAATACTTTTCTAAGGAATTGATGATGGTCAGTGATGTAGAAGCTTGTCTCCACAAAATTGGGGGGTTTATACGGAAACTGAATCCTAAGGTACAACTGGTTTATTCGGTGTCCCCAGTACGTCATTTAAAGGATGGGTTTATCGAAAATCAACGCAGCAAGGCCCATCTTATTAGTGCAGTCCACCAACTCGTACAGGAAGGCGAAGCCTTATATTTTCCCGCTTATGAAATCCTGATGGATGAATTGCGGGACTACCGGTATTATAGCGAGGATATGGTTCATCCCAGCACCCAGGCTATTGAATATGTATGGGAAAAATTCTGCCGGGTATGGATAGCGGATTGCGCAGCAGACGTAATGAAGGAAGTAGGAGAGATCAGGAAGGGATTGGCCCACCGGCCGTTTAACCCCGATAGCAAGGCCCACAAGGACTTCAGAAAGGCTTTGGAAAAAAGGATTACCGAGCTACAGGAGGAGTATCCCTTTATGGAGTTTAACTGAACCGGCCCTCTACATACCCATATAGGGATCAGGAAGCTGCAGTAACCTCATCAACAAGGGCCAGGCCATCGTCTATCAGGTGCCCCAGTTTTGGGTTCCGTTGTTTCACCTGTTCCAGGTGCTCGCTGATCTCACTGGCAAAATCAAGGTCATTATTCTTTTTAGCCAGTTCGTAGAGTTCCACAGACAATAACCAGTCTTCCGGGTAATTTTCCTTTACTTCTTTGAATACCTTATTTCTGGAAATGGTGGTATTGGTCCCTTCCCGGAATTGCCTGATTTGCCCGTATAATTGCTCTAGTTTCAATCGCTGCGCGGATTTCTCCACCTTAATTGTACTGGAGGAAATCTCATGGGTGATGAGGTCAAAACTACTCAGGTCTGCCGGCCCGTTAAAGGCCGAAACCACATGCTCACCAACAGCCATATTGTACAGCCCGAAGGAGGGTTCGAAAAGGACCTTATCCCCGTGGGTGACTTTGCAGTCCTGGAATGTGATTAATATGATTTCCCCCCTGAGGTTCCGGGTTCCTGTGATGATCTTGCCGGCCACTTTAATGCCGCCTTCAAATTCAAGGGCTATCCGCTCCCCTTCATAGATGTTGTAGGCTTTAAGGTCCCTGGGACTCATATCTTCTATGGCGAGGTTGATGCCCCTTAACTTCCCCACAGGGGTGCCAAAACCATTGGTGTAGTGCTTAATGCTGTGGCCTACCAGTTCTTTTTCCCGGTAGGATAGGGCGGTTTCCCCTTCCGTCTGAAGATATACCGGTTTCCCGTCATTCTCGATCACGTCGTTGAATATCCCGGAAATCTGTAAACCGGTACTCAGTTCAACAGTTCCCAGTTCTTTTGATCCGATTAGCTTTTTTACCCCACTGAGACCGCCTTTTCTTAGCGCCATGGTATTGGCGAACTCTTCCAGGACCTGACTGAGGAAGGCAAAATCAGGCGTAACAAAGAGCTGTGGCTGGGGTTTGGTGATGTCAAACGAAGTATGCGCCGCCTCAATGGAGTAGGGGATTTTTTTCACCTTGTCGGTCATGCACCAGGCACTTTCACCGATAGAAGATAGCAGGCCTGCACCGTAGATCTTAGGCTGTTCAGGAGTCCCTATAAGCCCGTACTCCACGGTCCACCAGTGCAGGTTCCGGATGAGGGCCATTTCACTGGGCTCACCCATGTTTTGTTGCAATTCTTCAATAAGGTTTTCTGCCTTTTCAATCTCTTCTGGAGGGGTTCCCGGTGCTTCTTTGATGATGGAGAGGTAACGGACAGCTTCATAAAGCTCAAAGTCCTTGGCGCTGGAGATCGCTTTGCATCCGATTTCCCCAAACCGTCTTAAGTATTCTGCATATTCCGGATTGGCGATGATCGGTGCGTGTCCGGCCCCTTCGTGGATGATGTCCGGTGCGGGGGTGTATTCAATGTGTTCTAACTGCCTAATGTCTGAGGCAATCACCAGTACATTATAGGCCTGGAATTCCATGAATGCCGCAGGGGGAATAAACCCGTCAACCGCCACGGCTGCCCAACCGATTTCCTTGAGAATGCGGTTCATGCCGTACATGTTAGGAATATGGTCAATGGAGATTCCGGTTTTCTTAAGTCCAGCTAAATACGATCCATGCGCTACATTGCTGAGGTAATCCACGTTTTTCCGCATCACGTAACGCCACACAGCCTGGTCTATAGGCGAATACTCCTCGTAATTCTGGGGTTTGATGTATTGCCGTAAATGTTCCGGAAGCTTGTCTAAAATGGGGTTACTCTCGTACTGCATGCCTGTCTTTTTATCGGGACATAAAGTTACAAAATTAGGCAGAGAACACTGGGTGCGTCCTTCCGTTTTCCGGTTGTATGGACGCCAGTATCTCTTTGGTGAGAAGAATGAAAAAACCCTGAGAGCTGCTCAGGGTTGTACTTCTAGTTTTGTGCCAGGGCGTTCGGAGGATACTGCTCCAGTATCTGGGCCACGAATTCCCGGATCCTGGCTTCTTTCTTCTCTATGTTTCTGGTATTGTTAAGCGAACCTACACCTCTACCCTGCCACACCAGTTCCTTGGTACTGGCGTCTATGAGGTCTATGTAGAGGGAGCCTTCGGTTCGGGTACTTACGGCATTGCCGCCCCAGCCCCAACCCGGACCCCCACCCCCACCCCGGCCCCCCCCCCCCGGCGCTGTTCGGAGATATCTTCGACAACAGCCCGGCGTCCGCGCGGGCATTCCGCGAGTGGCTGAAGAAACGCTACCAGGATGATGCCGCTCTCCAGGCGGCATGGCAGGACGACAGC
>NZ_CEYNTP010000179.1:0-4557 GCF_982873095.1 Lentiprolixibacter sp.
CCGAAGCTTTGGGCATGAGCACGGGTTCGGCCACCATGGAGGCAAAACAGCAAATCCTCACCATCAACCAGAAAGAACGCACCAACCGGGAAGCCGCGAAAGAGTTGATCCAACAGGCCGATTCATCCGTGGAAACCAATGATAAGGATTATGTCTTTATTCATTTTATCCTCAATTACCTTCCTACTGGCCTCATTGGCCTGTTGCTTGCCGTCATCCTTTCAGCAGCCATGTCGTCTACGGCTTCTGAACTCAATGCGCTGGGAACGATAACGGCCTTAGACTTGTACAAACGCAACAAAAAAGGCGCATTTACCCCCAAACATTTCGTGCTTGTTTCCAAGGGATTTACGCTGCTTTGGGGGATCATCGCTATTGTTATCGCATGTGTAGCGGATCTATTTGACAATCTCATACAACTCGTAAATATTATTGGTTCCATTTTCTATGGAAATGTTCTGGGAATATTCCTGTTGGCCTTTTTCTTTAAGATGGTTAAAGGCAACGCCGTATTCATCGCTGCACTGATCACCCAGGTCATTGTTATCATCGGCTTTAGTCTGGATTGGATGTCCTACCTGTGGCTCAATGCCTTTGGCTGCGGTCTGGTGATCCTGCTTGCGTTCCTCTTGGAAATTTTTGACCGATTGCACAATCCCCCGATAGAGGCATAAAAAAACCCGGAAGCAATGCCCTCCGGGTTGTTTGTATTCTTCAGGTGCTCTTACATGGCGCCCCATTCTTTAAGGGAATCCATATTCATTTTAACGTAGTCAGCATTGTTGGCTGCTTTGGCTGCCGCAAGTGACTTTTTCGCTGCTTTTATAGCGCCTTCTTTATCTCCCATTTTGGCGTATATCAGTGACTGTTGGCGACTCATCCAGAAGGCGTTTTCGTTCATAGAAACGGCCTTATCTATCCAGACTTTGGCCTGGTTCAGGTCCATATCTTCCTGCAGGTAATAGAGGGCAGCAGAAAAGTAATCGTTAGCGGATGGTCCGCCCATCGTCGCCTCGATACTACTTTTAGCCTTGGCTTTTGTGGGTACTTCAAAAGGTACTGCCACATATGTTTTTTCCCACATCATACCCAGGTTTGCCCCGTTGTTAGACAAATCATCAATGGTCATAGTGAAGGTCTGAACATCTTCGGGCATGGTGTATACAGGTACATTTACCTGGGCAGCAATCTTGGTTTCATCCCAGGTAGCAGGGGTTCCTCCGCCTCCGGTTTCTGTGTAAAAGTAAACATCCCAACTGGCACTTCCCGGTTTGGTGAAAATGGCATATGTGCCTGCTTTTAGGGCAGTTCCCCCTACAGTAACATCATCCCCAAAAGTGATTTTTGTCCGGGCGTTAGCACCGGTTCTCCAGATCTTATCAAAAGGTACCAGGTCACCGAAAATGGTGCGCCCCCTCATGGATGGCCGGGAATATTCCAGGGTAACATCAGTTAACCCTACAACCTGATGCAATTTCGAAAATGGGCTCGGTTGTGGTGTGGAGATTTGTCCCTGCAGGCTAAAACAGAAGGCAAAGACAGCTAAAATAAGCAGTGATTTTTTCATGATAAAAGGTTTACGTGTTCTACACAAAGCTAAAGATTAAGGCAGGTGATAATTGTTAAGAAATCCTTAAATAACTGCCTGAATCAGAGCTCAATCAAGGAAGAAAGGGGTTCCGATCTGACTACCCTGCAGGTGCAGGATCAAATAATAAATAGAACTACTTAAAGGAGATACATCTATGGTAGTTTCCCTTGCACGGTCACCAGAGAGAAAGGCTACACGTTGACCAGACAGGTCAAAAATTTCCCATCTCAGGATTTCCTGATCTGGTTGCAATGTGAACTCCAGGGACTTCGTGCCAAAAGGAACATAAAAAGATAATTGTGGAGTATTCTCTTCATTTCCGGTTCCATCATCCTCTGGCGGTTCTTCAGAAACGTCATCCGTAGTGAGTACGAACAGGGAGGTGTTGAGGTTTAATGGAGGGTTGTTACTGCTAAAAACTTCTGAAGAAAGGTAATAGCTATTCTCACCAGCTACAGTGATCGCTTCCATTTGGGCAAATCCAGTTGTGAGGCTATACCTGGTTCCGTTGCCCGTCAGTACAAATGGCACGGGCAGGTCACTTATTCTGTAGAGGAAAGGTTGCAACAGGGAACTGTACCCGACGAGGTAAATGACATTCGCTTCGGGATTAAACACACTACCAGTAACCAGGCCATTCACGGCTGAACTACCTACTGGTGTTGCAATATGATCCCCGGGTTGTTTTGGCAGGACGTAGGCGACGGTGCCCAAAGACTGCCATTGTTTGGTAAAAATGATCAATTGATCCCCGTAGCAAAGCAGGGCCTCCGCATCCCAATCACTGTTATTCTGCGGTGTGAAATCGGTCTGGTCAGCGTAACTAAAGCGGATGATTTCAGCAGTGACCTCAGATGCCTGATCCAGGTCAGCTAGTGCAATCCTGTAGATTAGTAAGTCCTGGCGTTCTCCCCTGTTATTGCCAATATCTCCGATGTAAAGGTAGGTATCGTCTCTTGACAGGTCTTCCCAGTCCACGTTTTGCGCATTGTTGATCCGGATGGTCCTGGTAACCGCTAAAGTAAGGGTGTCTATTTCGTAGATTTCAGCGGCATTTCCGGAATCGTTATGGGTATACAGCTTATTGTTGTAGTAGGCCAATCCGGAGGTCTCCTGTACCTGTTCTGGCAGGGTGCCCAACAAAGCAACCTCCACCTGAGCATGCAGAATAGTGCTGAATAAAAAGCCTATTATTAGTGCAACCCCTCGCATATTTCCGATATTAAGAAACAGGAAAAGGTACAAATTCAGGGGGATTATCGACAGAAATTCGACCAGTATCCCTGAAAATAGGCCAGTTGACATATTCTTTAATTTTGTTTAACAGATATTAATTTTTGATTAAACAAAAATGATCCTACCTTTGTTAAAACTCAAGAATGAAAATCTATACCCTTCATGCCAGACAATATCTGCCCATATCGGCTGAAAAGGCCTGGGAGTTCTTATCCAACCCGGCTAACCTGAAGGTGATTACCCCGGAACATATGGGGTTCGTAATACACTCAGGGGCAGACCGGCCAATGTATGCCGGGCAGGTAATACAGTACACTGTCTCTCCTTTTCCCGGATTTACTACAAAATGGGTAACTGAAATCACCCATGTAGAGGAGGGTTCTTATTTTGTCGATGAACAGCGCTTTGGTCCTTATAGTTTGTGGCATCACAAGCATTTTATTAAAGGAGTAGAGAACGGGGTGGAAATGGAAGACCTGATCCACTATAAATTACCACTGGGATGGCTGGGAAGGTTGGCCCACCCCATCCTGGTAAAAAAACAATTAAAAACAATATTTTCTTATCGGGAAAGCAAGCTGACCGAACTTTTTGGAACGCTGCCCGGTACTTCTTCTGAACTTAATTTCAATTCCTTCTGACTATGAAAAAGAACATTCTATTAATTGGTGGGTCCTACGGGATTGGCCATGCCCTGGCCAGCAAGCTTCAGGCCGACCATAACCTTTTTATCGCATCGCGCAGCAATGAAGGCCTGTCTGGAATGAATGCAACTCATCTTCCTTTTGATGCTGCTTCGGAAAGCCTGGATCTTTCCGCACTTCCAGAGGAACTTCATGGCTTTGTGTATTGTCCAGGAAGCATTAACCTGAAACCTTTCAAGATGATGGGCACCGATACATTTAAAGAGGACATGCAACTCAATTTTTTCAATATGGTAGCCGTTGTTAAAGACATTATGCCCAGAATGGCCGATGGTGGGAGTATGGTGTTTTTCAGTACGGTAGCTGTAGGGACTGGGATGCCCTTCCATACCAGTGTAGCTGCTGCGAAAGGTGCCGTGGAAGGTTTTGCAAAATCACTTGCGGCGGAATATGCCCCGAAAGTACGTTGTAATGTTATCGCCCCTTCTTTGGTAGATACCCCCTTGGCGTCTCGCCTGCTGAATAACGACAGGAAACGTGAAATGATGGCCAGCAGGCATCCGCTTAAGAGAGTTGGGGAGGCCGATGACATCGCTGCTGCAGCTGAATTCCTGTTGTCTGATAAAAGCAGTTGGATGACCGGGCAAATAGTCGGAATAGACGGAGGACTCTCTACCCTTAATGTAAACTAATGGAAAAAGGACTGTCGGTTTTTTGGTTTCGCAGGGACTTACGCCTGGAAGATAATGCCGGGCTTTTTGCCGCACTGGAATCAGGCCATCCGGTACTTCCTATTTTTATTTTTGATACGGAAATCCTGGAGGCCTTACCCAAAGACGATGCCCGCGTAAACTTTATATATCAACAACTCCAGGAGATGCGGGAAAGGCTGGAAAGGGAGCAAAACAGGTCCCTTGCCATATTTTATGGCAAGCCGATATCCGTATTTAAAGAACTCCTGGACAGCCATCCGGTAAAAGCAGTGTATACCAATGAGGACTATGAACCCTATGCAATAAAACGGGACAAAAATGTAGCAAATTTTCTCAAAGAACAGGATATTCCATTCCACCTCAAAAAAGATCA
>NZ_CEYNTP010000179.1:4567-5975 GCF_982873095.1 Lentiprolixibacter sp.
TGGAAATCCCTTTGTTTTTTACACCCCTTCAATGCGGAATTGGAAAGCGACCCTGGAGAAGGAGAAACACCTTAGACACTACCCTTCTCAGGAGCGGCTTCATGACCTTGCCGATCTGAAAGACCTTCCCAACAAAAGCCTGGAGGACCTGGGTTTTGTTCCTTCTGACATTCGCGTACCAGAATATGATATTGGATCCTCCTTGCTGGATAATTATAAGGACACACGGGATTTTCCGGCACAAAATGGCACCTCCCGTCTGGGTCCCCACCTTCGTTTTGGAACATTGTCCATTCGAAGCCTGATAAAATCAGCACTGAACAGCTCAAACGAAACCTTCCTTAACGAACTCATCTGGAGGGAATTCTTTATGCAGATCCTCTGGCATTTTCCACGAACAGTAAACGAATCCTTTAAGAAAAAATACGACCGTATTTCATGGCGTAATGATGAAGGAGATTTCGAAAAATGGAAAACCGGTCAGACCGGATATGCCCTGGTGGATGCCGGAATGAGGGAACTGAATGCAACGGGATATATGCACAATAGGGTACGCATGCTTGTTGCCAGTTTTCTTTGCAAGCACCTCCTGATAGATTGGCGCTGGGGCGAGGCCTACTTCGCTGAAAAACTGCTCGACTTTGAATTGAGCAGTAATGTGGGGAACTGGCAATGGGCCAGCGGCAGTGGTGTTGATGCTGCTCCATATTTCAGGATTTTCAATCCCATGACGCAGGTCGATAAATTCGATAAGGAAAAGAAATATATCAGGAAATGGGTCCCGGAATATGGAACAGAGGACTATCCTGAAAAGATGGTGGACCACAAACAGGCCCGTGAACGCTGCTTAAGCGTTTACAAAGCCGCTCTGGATTGATTTCATTTTTGCTTATATTTAATCCGATCCTGAACAACATATAGGAAAGGAAGAATCTCCGCCTTATAAATTCAGGCAATACAATGAAATAATCCTACCCTTCTATTCATGAAAAAAGTACTCACTCTAGCATTACTATTGCTCCTGGCGTCCTTTGCGTCATTTGCACAAAGACCTGGCAAAAACAAGCAGGCCGTAATTTCGGCTGTAGAAAAACACAAAGCAGAACTTATCCGCATCAGCGATTCCATCTGGGCACTTGCGGAAACGGCTTTTAATGAAAAGGGCTCTGCAGAACTTCTGGCGAACTATGCAGAAGAAAATGGTTTCAATGTGAGCCGTGGGGTTGCCGGAATGCCTACCGCATTTGTAGCCACTTATGGTTCCGGGAAACCCGTAATTAGTGTCCTGGGTGAGTTTGATGCCCTTCCCGGAATCTCTCAGAAAGCACAACCCACTAAAGCACCCCTGAATGAGGGTGCAGCCGGACATGGTTGTGGCCACAACCTTTTTGGAACAGCGAGCCTGGGG
>NZ_CEYNTP010000180.1:0-5930 GCF_982873095.1 Lentiprolixibacter sp.
AGTAACGGCTGCTTCACTCCCTCCTGTGACCACAACATCGCAGTAACCCATGCGGATGTAATTCAAGGCATCGATAAGAGCGTTGGCTGAAGAAGCACAGGCAGAAACCGTGGTATAGTTAGGGCCCATAAACCCGTGTTTTATAGAAATGTTCCCCGGTGCAATATCCGCTATCATTTTAGGGATAAAGAAGGGGTTGAACCTTGGGGTTCCGTCACCTTCTGCATAATTGATGACTTCATTCTGAAATGTTTCGAGGCCGCCAATCCCGGCACCCCAGATCACACCCACACGAAACTTATCAATCTGATTCATGTCCAATCCGGAGTCCTTGATCGCCTCATCAGAGGAAACTAATGCATACTGCGCGAACTTATCGAGCTTCCGAACCTCCTTTCGGTCAAAAAAGACGCTGGGATCGTAATTCTTGAGCTCACAGGCAAACTTGGTTTTGAACTTTTCGGTATCGTAATAGGTAATAGGGGCAGATCCACTTTTACCTGTACGCAGTCCTTCCCAATATTCATCCTTGGTATTACCAATCGGGGTCAGTGCTCCAAGGCCGGTAACCACAACTCGCTTTAATTGCATTGAACCAGAAGATTTATGTTGTATAACCTATGCGAAAATTAAAAAAAATTATCCATGCAGCACAGGTACTACATGGATAATTTGATTCTATATATTCAGAGAGGTGTCCTATTTGGCCTCTTCTATGTAACTGATGGCTTGTCCTACAGTGGCAATGTTTTCGGCCTGATCATCAGGGATTTGGATATCAAATTCCTTTTCGAATTCCATGATCAGCTCAACAGTATCCAATGAATCTGCCCCTAGGTCGTTTGTAAAGCTAGCTTCGGCTACAACTTCATTTTCGTCAACGCCCAACTTATCTACGATGATAGCTTTTACTCTTGATGCGATGTCTGACATAACTTTATTGGTTTTAAATTTAAAATTGTTGGCAAAAATAAAAAACTTTGGATTAAAACCGCCTTTTGGTGACAAAATGTCTCACAAGATAAGAAATTAAAGAACAAGAGTAGTACTTTTACGGCACTATTTGAGGCAGGAAAAACGGGCTATTCCTGTAGTAAGAACCACCCTTTTCCAGTCTCACTAAATGAACATTACCGCGCTTTTGATGAAACGAATTGTCCTCTTTGCCTCAGGTTCCGGAACCAATGTCGAGAACATCGTCCGCTATTTCCAGGATAAGGGAAACGTATCTGTGGTAGGGGTGCTGACCAACAAGCGGGATGCACAGGTAATTGATCGATGTAATACTCTTAAAACCAATGCATTATATTTTAATCGATCTGCTTTTCAGGACGACACCTTTTTATTGAATATTTTAAAGGGGCTCCAACCGGACCTTATCGTTCTTGCAGGTTTCCTGTGGAAAATACCTGTTTCTTTGGTGAGGGCATACGAAGGAAGGATCATCAACATCCATCCGGCCCTGTTACCCAAGTATGGGGGAAAGGGCATGTACGGTTCCCGGGTGCACGAAGCTGTGCTTGAAAATGGTGAATCGGAAACGGGAATTACCATCCATTATGTAAATGAAGCCTACGACGAAGGGGCTATTATTTTCCAGGAGCACACATCTATTTCCCCCGGGGATACGGCAGAGCAGGTTGCCGCTAAAGTCCATCAGCTGGAATATCAGCATTACCCAAAGGTAATTGAACAACTATTATTTCCCTCTTAATGGCAAAACGCAACAAGTTCTATGTGGTCTGGAAGGGGAAACGCCCTGGTATTTACCATTCCTGGGAGGAGTGCCAGGAGCAGATCGCAGGAGTCAAGGGGGCCCAGTATATGGGCTTCACTTCTAAAAAAGAGGCAGAGGAAGCTTTTGATAGTAATTACGGAGCGTATAAAGGCAAAAAAAAGCCAGGCTACTCCGCTGCCGAACTTTTAAAACTGGGCGAACCAAATTATCATTCCATCAGTGTTGACGCCGCGTCAAGTGGTAATCCCGGAGTAATGGAATATCAGGGGGTGGATACCAAATCCAAAAAGGTGCTTTTCAGACAGGGGCCTTTTCCGGAAGGCACAAATAATATTGGGGAATTTCTGGCCATCGTACATGGCCTTGCCTACCTGAAAAAGAGAAAGAGCGACCGAATTATCTATTCTGATTCCAGGACGGCGATGAGTTGGGTAAGGAAAAAGAAATGTAATACCAAGCTTAGTGAAAATGCCAAAAACCGCGCATTGTTCGATCTGGTGCGGAGAGCAGAAAACTGGCTGGCTTCTAATTCATACAACACTCCCCTGGTGAAATGGGAGACCCGGGCCTGGGGGGAAATCCCGGCAGATTTCGGCAGAAAGTAAGACCTTGTTGATTATAAAATACATTTGTGAAGTATTGGTGTTTCAAAACCGTATATTTGCAGCAAATTTCAAACCCTGATGGGCAAACTCCTTATTGTTGGTACCGTAGCCTTTGACGCCATTGAAACACCTTTCGGCAAAACCGGGAAAATTCTCGGCGGCGCAGCTACTTTTATCGGACTGGCAGCTTCTAAATTTGATGTGAAATCGGCTTTGGTTTCCGTTGTGGGAGATGACTTCCCAGAGGAATACCTGGATATCTTCCGGGAACGGAATATGGATATCAGTGCAATAGAGCGTATTCCGGGGGGAAAGACCTTTTTTTGGAGTGGTAAGTACCATAACGATCTCAACAGCAGGGACACACTTTCCACGGAACTGAATGTACTTGCAGATTTTAAGCCGGTGGTCCCTGAGGGCTTCAGGAAGGCAGATGTAGTGATGTTGGGGAATCTGCACCCCAGGATTCAGCTGAGCGTTCTGGACCAGATGAGCAGTAGGCCTCAGCTTCTGGTTCTGGATACGATGAATTTCTGGATGGACAATACCTGGGATGAACTCATGGAGGTTTTGAAACGAATTGATGTGGTCACCATCAACGATGAAGAAGCCCGGCAATTAACAGGTGAATATTCCCTGGTCAGGGCCGCCAATAAGATCCAGGAAATGGGCCCCAAATATGTAGTCATCAAAAAAGGGGAACACGGAGCACTCCTCTTCCATAAGGACAGTGTTTTCTTTGCACCAGCCCTGCCGCTTGAGGAAGTGTTTGACCCTACCGGTGCTGGCGACACCTTTGCGGGAGGTTTTGTTGGGTACCTGACAGAAACTAAAAACACCTCCTTCAACAGTTTGCGAAATGCCGTCATCCACGGGTCGAACCTGGCATCTTTCTGTGTGGAAAAATTTGGCACAGAGCGGATGCTGGGCGTAACGAAGGAGGAAGTTGACCGCAGACTGCGGCAGTTTAAGGAACTAACACAATTTGATATCGAGTTACTATAGTGCCCTGAGATCACGGGGCATTTTTTATTTTTACCGCTATGAGCGATTCCATTAAACACGAATGCGGAATTTCCCTGATCAGGCTGCTAAAACCCCTGGAATATTATAAGGAGAAGTACGGATCCATCTTTTACGGGGTAAACAAAATGTACCTGATGATGGAAAAACAGCATAACCGTGGGCAGGACGGCGCTGGTTTCGCCAGTCTCAAGCTCGATATGTCGCCCGGGGAACGTTACATGAGTCGGGTACGATCCATCAAATCCCAACCCATCCAGGATATATTCTCACAGATAAATGAACGAATAAACGGTGTCCTCCAGGAATCCCCGGATATTGCAGATGATGTAGCCGCCCAGAAAAAAAACATCCCTTATGTGGGGGAAGTCTTGCTGGGGCATGTCCGCTACGGGACCTTTGGAAAAAACAGTATAGAAAACGTTCATCCCTTCCTGCGTCAGAACAACTGGATGCACAGGAACCTGATCGTAGCAGGGAATTTTAATATGACCAATGTCAGCGAGCTTTTTGACAACCTTGTACAGCTAGGGCAGCACCCCAAAGAGATGGCTGATACCATCACGGTGATGGAGAAAATCGGGCACTTTCTTGATGATGCGGTTGCCAAGTTGTACAAGCAGATCAAAAAACAAGGCTACAACAAAATGGAAGCCTCTCCAATTATTGCGGATAGGCTGAACGTGGCGAAGATCCTGAGAAAAGCAGCCAAAAACTGGGATGGCGGCTATGCCATGGCAGGGATGCTGGGCCATGGGGATGCTTTTATACTCAGGGACCCATCGGGGATAAGGCCCGCCTATTACTACCAGGATGATGAAATCGTGGTGGTAGCCTCCGAGCGCCCTGCCATTCAGACCGTGTTTAATGTAGGATATGAAAATGTTGAAGAGCTGCCTCCTGGAAATGCTATCATCATCAAGAAAAATGGTGGTGTTTCAATAAATGAGATCCTTACCCCCCTCGACCGGAAAGCCTGCTCCTTTGAACGCATTTACTTTTCAAGGGGTAATGACAAAGAAATCTATGAAGAGCGAAAAGCACTGGGCAGGCTGATCTTCCCCAAGGTACTGGAATCCGTAGATGGCGACCTCCGTAATACAGTCTTCTCATATATTCCGAATACAGCTGAAACCTCTTTTCTCGGGATGGTCAAAGAAGCACAAACCTACCTCAACAAACAAAAAGAAGAACAAATCCTTTCTTTGGGTGATGACCTGAATCCGGAAGCCCTGCAGGATATCCTAGGGGTAAGGCCACGTATAGAAAAGGTAGCCATAAAGGATGCCAAGCTTCGCACCTTCATTACCCAGGACAGTAGCAGGGATGACCTGGTTGCCCACGTTTACGATATCTGCTACGGTTCTGTTCAAAAACAGGATAACCTTGTTATAATTGATGATAGTATTGTTCGGGGCACCACTCTAAAAAAGAGTATCCTCGGCATCTTGGATCGTTTGCATCCAAAGAAGATCATCGTTGTTTCTTCTGCACCACAAATTCGCTATCCCGACTGTTACGGTATTGATATGGCCAAACTGGAAGATTTCATTGCCTTCCGCGCTGCCCTCTCACTTCATAAAGAACGAAACACCATGTCCCTTGTTGATGATATCTACAGGAGATGTAAATCGGGATTTGAAAGCGAAGAAAGTGAGATCGAAAATCATGTAAAGGCCTTTTATGCCCCGTTCACTGCCGAGGAGATCTCCAAAAAAATTGGTGAATTGCTGAGCCCTGAAAAGATAAATGCAGAAGTTCAAATTATTTACCAGTCTATTGAAAACCTACACCAGGCCTGTCCAAAAAATCTGGGCGACTGGTATTTCACAGGGAACTACCCAACGCCAGGAGGGAACCGTGTCGTAAATCGCGCCTTCATGAATTTTTACGAGGGAAAAAACCAAAGAGCGTATTAACCATTTTATCGACCAAATGCAGGGTTTTGTGCATTTCATCGATAATATGCGCCTTTTAACGGGTTTTTAGCCCTCAAGGTACAAACCCATTTACTTTAGACTCGCCATAGCATAAGTAGGTTAAGTTCATGGTAAGATTTGGGGCAAAAAAGGTGGAGACTTCTCCACCTTTTTTATTTTATCCCGATTACGCACTGCCAGCCTACAAGGGATTTTAGCAAAATAAGAAATCCAACAAGCTCCTATATACACCGCCTTAAGCTGTACGACAATTCCTCATATTTTATAGGGTTTCCTGCCAGCTTAGGTCGTTCATCCAATTAAACAGGATTTTGTCCAAAACCTTTTTTCGGAGGGGCCCTATCGCATACTTTTGGAGAACCATAGCATAAGTAGGTTAAGTTCATGGTAAGATTTGGGGAAAAAGGCGAGCGTATGCTCGCCTTTTTATTTCTGAAAATCAACGGCTTAGATAAAATCCCTTCCCAAAAGTTCCTATTTCATAGAAAATCTGTTTGTAAGAAATAGATTAAAAAACCCTGTTTTTTTTTGTTATTTCTCACAATACCAGTAATTTAGTATTGCCATAGCATAAGTAGGTTAAGTTTATGGTAAGATTTGGGACGAAAAGGGTGGAGGCTTCTC
>NZ_CEYNTP010000181.1:0-5929 GCF_982873095.1 Lentiprolixibacter sp.
GGAAAGCGGCAGCTGCAGAATTAGGCATCTCAGAAAGGACCCTTTACAGGAAAATAAAACAATACGACCTATAATTTATGTGCCTATCCAAATTCAGCAGAGCGGTATACCATAATCTCGTCAAAGGGATCCTTGGAAGTTCATTGTTGCTCTCGTGGTCCTGTGGGGTATATAATTTTACTGGTGGGGATGTAGGAACAGCCACCACATTTCAGGTGAACTATTTTCAGAATTATGCCACCCAGAACCCGGGTTCGATCTTCGAACCGGGGCTGGACCGGGAATTCACCTTATCCCTTCAGGATGTGGTCCTCAACCAGACCAATCTGGACCTTGTCTCTTCAAACGGAGACTTGCTTTATGAAGGGGAGATCGTGGAATACAGGATCTCGCCCATGACGGCAACAGCAGAGCAAAGGGCGGCGCAGAACCGCCTTACCATGAGCGTCAATGTTCGTTTCTTTAACCGCACAAAAGAAGATGCCGATTTTGAAAGGCGCTTTTCGTTCTTCTTTGACTACGATGCGAATGCCCAGTTGTCCAGTGTGCGCGACGAGGCCCACCAGGCGATTTTTGAACGCATCAATCAGGATATATTTAACGCCTCTCTGGCCAATTGGTAGCTCAATATGAAGGTTTCTGATTTTACATATCTGCTACAGTACCCGGAAGATGTTATCCAACCGGAACAGACGGAGCAGCTCGAAGAAATCCTCACGGAATACCCGTACTTTCAGGCAGCAAGGGCCCTGCACCTCAAAGGCCTGAAAAATCAGAACAGCTATAAGTACAACAATGCCCTGAAGGTAGCTGCCGCCCACACAACTGACCGGGACATCTTATTTGATTTCATTACCTCAGAGGACTTCCTGCAGAACAGCATAGCCGATACCGTATCAGGCAAAAAGCCGCTAACAGAGCAGGAAATCGAATCAGAAGAAGTACCCCCCAATCCGGAGATGGATACAGAACTTATCCCTGACACCAGGGATGAGCCCCTTCCAAGGTCTATCCGCGATGCTGAGGACATTCTCGACCCGGCACTTTTTGAAACGAAGGAAGGTCCAGATGAAACCAAGCCAACCGAAGTAGCAGAGGCTGAGGAAAAACTGCAACTGGGCAAGCCGATTACCTTCACCCGTGATGAGAAGTATTCCTTTTCCGAGTGGTTGCAACTCACTTCCCTGAAAGGCCTGCGGAAAAAAACTACCGAAGAGGCATTGGAAGACACGCGGAATAAGAAAGAAGAGGCAGAGGCAGAACGCCGGAAGAAGTTTGACCTAATAGACAAGTTTATTGAAACCAATCCCCGGATCAGAACAGCAGATGAGACATCAGAAAATGTAGACCTCACCTCCTCGACAAAACTGGACAAAAAGGCCCTGATGACTGAAACTCTGGCACAGGTTTACCTGGAGCAGAAGAAGTACAAAAAAGCCATACAGGCCTACAAAATCTTAAGTTTGAAATATCCGGAAAAAAGTGGTTTCTTTGCAGACCGCATAAAAGCGGTGAAAAAACTACAAAAAAACAAATCGTAACCCAATGAGTACGTTTACCATATTTCTGATCCTGATTATTGCCGTATGCTTTTTGCTGGTACTTGTCATCATGGTGCAAAACCCTAAGGGAGGAGGGCTATCCTCATCCTTTGGTGGCGGTGGCAACCAAATGATCGGAGGGGTGAAGAAAACCGGGGATTTTCTGGACAGAAGTACCTGGACCCTGGCCACCTTGCTAATCGTCTTGATACTGCTTTCCAATGTAGCCTTGAAAGGCAATTTCTCAGAAGCAGATTCCAAACTCCTGCAAGGGGATGATATTGAAACCACGGTTCCGGAAACGGTTCCTGATGAAGTACCTGAAGAGGTTCCGGGAACTCAGGGAGGAACCCCTGTTGATACCTTACAGTAGACCATATCAGATTTAGACAACATAAATGCCAGCTTTAGTGACAAGCTGGCATTTTTATTTAACAATATGTCAGTTTTTATACCATGGCATAATTTCTGACAATAGAAACGTGAATTTTTAAATTTAAAAATACAACTATGGCTAAAGTGAACATCAAACCATTGGCAGATAGGGTTCTCATTGAACCCATGGCAGCGGAAACCAAAACCGCTTCGGGCATCTATATCCCGGATACAGCTAAAGAAAAACCTCAGAAAGGAAAAGTAGTGGCTGTTGGGCCTGGGACCAAAGACGAAAAAATGACAGTAAAGGTCGGGGACACTGTACTTTACGGAAAGTACTCCGGCACCGAACTTAAACTGGAAGGAACAGACTATTTGATGATGCGCGAAAGTGATATTCTGGCAATTGTATAACCACTAAAAAAGAAGATAAAAAATGGCAAAAGATATTCAATTTGACATTGATGCAAGGGATGGCCTCAAACGAGGTGTGGATGCCCTGGCCAATGCTGTAAAAGTTACGCTGGGACCCAAAGGAAGGAATGTAATCGTTAGCAAAACCTTCGGGGCGCCTCAGGTCACCAAAGACGGGGTTACTGTAGCTAAAGAAATAGAGTTGGAAGACGCCCTGGAAAACATGGGGGCCCAAATGGTAAAAGAAGTAGCCTCCAAGACCAACGACCTGGCGGGAGACGGAACAACCACAGCAACCGTACTGGCACAGGCCATAGTTAAAGAAGGGCTTAAAAACGTTGCTGCAGGTGCCAATCCAATGGACCTCAAGCGGGGTATCGACAAGGCCGTTGAAGCCATTGTGGAACACCTTTCCAAACAAGCAAAAAAAGTTGGGGACTCTTCAGAGAAAATAAAGCAGGTTGCTGCCATTTCCTCAAACAATGATGAGACTATAGGAGAATTGATCGCCGAGGCTTTTGAAAAAGTAGGCAAAGAAGGTGTTATCACAG
This sequence comes from Lentiprolixibacter sp., assembly GCF_982873095.1. Lineage (NCBI taxonomy): Bacteria > Pseudomonadati > Bacteroidota > Flavobacteriia > Flavobacteriales > Flavobacteriaceae > Lentiprolixibacter > Lentiprolixibacter sp. The sequence continues at coordinate 2,882 of NZ_CEYNTP010000181.1, forward strand.
TTGAAGAAGCCAAAGGAACTGACACCTACGTAGACGTAGTTGAAGGGATGCAGTTTGACAGAGGTTACCTTTCCCCCTATTTTGTTACGGATTCTGAAAAGATGATTGCTGATCTGGACAATCCTTACATCCTGTTGTTTGACAAGAAGATCTCCACCATGAAGGACTTGCTCCCCGTGCTGGAGCCGGTGGCGCAATCTGGAAAACCCCTGTTGATCATAGCAGAGGATGTTGATGGGGAAGCCCTGGCCACCCTGGTGGTAAACAAATTACGCGGATCACTCAAGATCGCTGCGGTTAAGGCACCAGGATTCGGAGATAGAAGGAAAGCGATGCTAGAAGATATTGCTATCCTCACCAACGGTACCGTGATCAGCGAAGAACGCGGGTTCTCCCTTGAAAATACAACTATCGATATGCTCGGTAGCTGTGAGAAAATAACCATAGACAAGGACAATACTACGGTTGTGAACGGCTCTGGCGCTGCAAAAAACATCAAGACCCGAGTAAACCAGATCAAATCACAGATCGAAACCACGACCTCAGATTACGATCGTGAAAAGCTTCAGGAAAGGTTGGCCAAATTATCTGGCGGAGTAGCGGTACTCTATGTGGGTGCTGCTTCTGAAGTGGAAATGAAAGAGAAGAAAGACCGTGTAGACGATGCCCTGCACGCCACCCGTGCTGCCGTTGAAGAAGGTATCGTAGCAGGTGGTGGTGTTGCCCTTGTGCGTACTAAAAAAGTATTGGACAAGGTAGCCACCGAAAATGCCGATGAAGATACCGGATTGCAAATTGTAGCCCGGGCCATTGAATCCCCCCTGCGAACCATTGTTGAGAATGCAGGAGGTGAAGGTTCTGTAGTAGTGGCTAAAGTACATGAAGGTAAAGGTAATTTTGGCTACGACGCCAAGTCCGAGAAATACACTGACATGATGGAAGCTGGGATCATCGATCCTAAAAAAGTAACCAGAATTGCTCTGGAGAACGCCGCTTCCGTGGCGGGTATGATCCTAACTACAGAGTGCGCCCTTACCGATATTAAGGAAGACACTCCTCCAGCCCCGCCAATGGGAGGTGGTGGAATGCCAGGCATGATGTAATACTATCCTTGTTGGATTTTTTGAAAACCGTCCGGATCCCGGACGGTTTTTTGTTGCCCCCATATGCCGGGTATTCCTCAATACTTTTTATCCTACATTTGCAAAAAAAGAATCTGATGTTCTCTACTTTGTCCAAAGACGTTACCACTATTTTAAGCGATAACCTGCATGCTGTTGAGGCAAGACTGGAAAAAGTGTGCCGTCTCCTTCAGGAAACCGTACCCTACTATGACTGGGTGGGGTTCTATTTTCGCAATGGCGATAAGGAAGAATTGAAACTGGGACCCTATGCGGGGGAGCCGACTGAACATACAATAATCCCTTTTGGCAAGGGAATTTGTGGGCAAGTAGCCGTAAGCAACCAGAACTTTGTAGTGCCTGACGTTAGTGCACAGGACAACTATATCGCCTGTAGCCTTACCGTTAAATCTGAAATTGTAGTCCCCCTGTTTAAGGATGGCGAAAATATTGGCCAGATCGACATTGATTCCAAAACCATCGACCCCTTTTCCAAGGCAGATGAAGAATTCCTTGAATTTGTCAATTCCGAAGTAGCAAAAATTCTTTAAAACTTCGGCAGTTTTGTTAATAAACTGTGGGAATAACTCCCGCCAAAAAACGCTAATTTTGGTGCTTTATCAATCCTGATCTTTAAGATAATGAGCACCCTGAAAAAAGCAACCTCCGCATTAGTCTCCGTATTTCACAAAGAGGGACTGGAACCCATTGTAAGAAAGTTAGATGAACTGGGGGTCACCCTGTATTCCACTGGGGGAACAGAAGCTTTTATCCGGGATTTGGGAATTGAAGTCATTCCGGTAGAGCAGGTGACCAGTTACCCCTCTATACTTGGTGGCAGGGTAAAGACCCTGCACCCTAAAGTATTTGGCGGCATTCTGAACCGGCAGGACAATAAAGGGGATGTAGCCCAACTCGAAGAATACGACATCCCGCAACTCGATATTGTTATCGTTGATTTGTACCCTTTCGAAAAAACGGTAGCGAGCGGCGCATCCGAACAGGAAATCATCGAAAAAATAGATATAGGGGGAATTTCCCTGATCCGAGCAGCAGCTAAAAACTTCAAGGATGTCTGGTGTGTTTCCTCCCGCGAGGATTACAATGACTTTCTTCAACTCCTTAAGGATCAGGAAGGGGCCTCTACAATGGAAAACCGAAAGCAATTTGCAGCCAGGGCGTTCAATGTATCCTCCCACTATGACACGGCCATTTTCAATTACTTCAACAGCGACCATCAACTGGCCGTACTGAAGATCAGCGAACCGAAAGGAACGGTCCTTCGATACGGCGAAAACCCACATCAGAAAGGTTACTTTTTCGGAGACCTCGAAGGTATGTTTGACAAGCTGCATGGAAAGGAATTGAGCTATAACAACCTGCTGGATATAGACGCTGCGGTTACCCTGATGACAGAATTTGCGGGAGAACCCCCAACCTTTGCCATCCTGAAACACAACAACGCCTGCGGGGTAGCACAGCGGGAGACCGTATTACAGGCCTATGTGGATGCCCTGGCAGGGGACCCCGTTTCGGCCTTTGGTGGTATCCTTATCAGCAATACGGCCATAGACCTGCCTACAGCAAATGAAATTCACAAATTGTTTTGTGAGGTAGTGATCGCACCCTCTTACAGCAATGAAGCCCTTGAAGTACTGAAAGGAAAGAAAAACCGCATATTGCTGGTACAGAAGCACAGCGAACTGCCCGCAACCCTGACGCGTACCTGCCTCAATGGGGCTTTGGTACAGGAGCGGGACCAGGTAACCGATGCTAAGGAAGGCCTGCAATTTGTTACGGATACCCAACCCTCGGCGCAGGAAGTGGAAGACCTGTTGTTCGCTTCCAAAATATGCAAGCACACCAAATCCAATACCATTGTCCTGGCAAAAGGTAAACAGCTTTGTGCCAGTGGTACGGGGCAGAC
>NZ_CEYNTP010000182.1:0-5800 GCF_982873095.1 Lentiprolixibacter sp.
TTTAAGGAGAGGGTCCTGGGTTCGAGCCCCAGCCGGGTCACGATCAAGCGCAAAACCCGCCATTTAATGGCGGGTTTTTTGTTTTGAAGAGTAGCATGGAGTAAACTCCGGTGCTGCGATGAAAACAAAAAACCGGCGTAAAGAAATTTACGCTGGTTTTGCATTTGCAGGACGTGACGGCTGGGTCAGACGACTGAAAGGAGTCAACCCCGGTCGGTCATCAAGGTCTGGTTGTGCATTTGCAAAATGATAGCGCTGGGTCCAACGAGCGAAGCGATGTTAACCCCAGCTGAATTGCAAACCATGACCAGACAGGACCACCTTGGAACTCTTTTTTTAAAGGAGACCTTCTGATGCTTTCCATACTGATCTAAATCATAGGTAATCAGCCTTTTGAGTACTACCTTTTTCCCATAAAAATTAAGGCTCAAGTGGAATCAACGAAAACAAAATCGCAAGACACCAAAACGATCTTCAAGCAATGTGGCGCCTGCTCGCACACCTTTGCCCATATTTTAAACCGGGAGTTTGGACGGCCTAATGAACTCGCCGAGCTGGCGTTAAACCCCTTGGCAGGGGGTATCATGAATCAAAGTCAGCAATGCGGTATGATCTGGGGCGCGGCTCTGGCTGCAGGGGCGGAGGCCTACAGACGACACAGAGATAAGGACCTGGCTATGGCAGTTGCAATAACAGCTACAAAAGAACTTGTATCCTCCTTCGAAAAGCGGGCAGAAACCGTGAATTGTGGAGAGATCCTCGGGTATAATTTAAGCAACGTACTCGGTGTTGCCAGATTAATGGTCAGCAACACACTGAAAGGCATGGAAAACAGCAAATGTTTTGAGCTTGCCGAAGCATGGGCTCCCGAGGCTGTTGCATCTGCAAAAAAAGGACTGGGTCAATCGGATACTACTATTACCCCAAAACCTGTGAGCTGTGCCTCTGAAGTAGTGAGAAAAATGGGCGGCAGTCAAGAGGAAATCTTGATGGCAGCAGGTTTTGCAGGGGGTCTTGGCCTAAGTGGTAATGCCTGCGGTGCCCTTAGTGCGGCCATTTGGATGCAAACACTGCAATGGTGCAGGAAAAATCCGGGTCAAATCCCTCCTTACTTCAAAAACAAACCAGCCAAGCAAATTCTGAAAACATTTAAAAAACTGACCGGGGCAGAATTATCGTGCGAAAAGATAACCGGGCAAAAATTTGAAAACATCGAATCTCACACTACCTATATAAAAAGTGGCGGCTGTAATGAACTTATTGATAGCCTGGCAAACACGGCATTATACCCCATGGGAAAAGGTATCAAAACAAAGATATGAACGGTCTCAAGTGACAGGTTTGAAGAATTTAGTTGTTTGGGGCTTAACTCCCTGCCTGTTGTCAGGGTTTTCGTCTTTACGTTTAGCTTGGAACCTGCCCCTATTGAAAAACAAAAAGCGAAGGGTTTCTCCTTCGCTTTTTATACATTCTTTTTTTATGAGCTTACAAGCCCAGCATGAGTCCCAGGTTAATGGTATTCCAGTTAAAATCTCCGTCCAGGCTAATTCCGGTGTAAGAGAGATTAAGTCCAAGTTTTTCGCTCAGGGAATAGCCAACCATCGGACGATAGTAAAAGCCACCGTCATTTCCGTCATTTATTCCCACGGCATATCCCAGGTCAACCCCGGCACTGATCCCTTCACTAAGATGGACCCTACCTGCTGCAGCTAAAGGAAGAAATTGAATATCCTCTATATCCACTGTTCCCAGACCGGTATCTATTTCTTTACCAAAGGCATTGGAAAATCCCACGGCCGCACCGGCATCAAATTTGTCGGATACAGACCAAAGATAAGTAAAGTCAATTCCCAGACTAAGCCCTGAAAAATCACTGGCATCCCCCGTTGGGATTCCTAAGTTGATTCCAACACTGGGTCCTTCCTGAGCCTGAATACTCAAACCTGCAATAAGAAAAGCTGCAATAAAAATTACTTTTTTCATATGTTTTATTTTTTATGATGGTCAAATGTAGTTACATCTTAAAACCCCACTTAATTCAAGTTGTGAACCGTTCTTATAAAGTGGCCTATTTGCCGAAAACTGTGGTTTAGGGAAGGATGGCAGTCGAAAAATATGAGGAAATTTCCTACGCATTGCAGTAGTGTAATAGGTACACTTTTTGGATAACTGAATCCTCCCTCAGTCTGAATATGGCTGAAATCGTAAGCAAACGAACTTATCAAAGCGTGTGTGAGCTAGAACCCGTAACTAAAAAGTACGGGTAGTAAACAGCACCCGAGTTGCTGTGGGTACTGACATGGTGTACAGTATCAGACGAATTCAGGGACGTCTTCCCAGCCTTGCATACTTACCGAGGACGTGCTTTCAGGTACCCTATCCCCATAGAAAAGAAAAAAGCCCGAAAACTTTTAATTTCCGGGCTTATCACTTTAAGCTCTACGTCCTACTACGAATGCGCATTAAATCTTTTTGTTCCTTTTTTCTTTAAGAATTTTTTCCCTTTTTTGATGCCTTTCCATGACCTTCTTGCTTAACTGCTCATATTGTTTTTGAACCAGCTGTTTGTTTACTTTTTTGGTTAGCGCCTCACAGGCCTTTCCACCAGCGATCTGATTAGCGCCTGGATTCAGGTCTAGCACCTGGTTACAAACATCAGTCCCGGCTGGGAATTTATTCTCCGCGATAAAGTTCTCCATAGCAAAGGGCTCTTCATAAGGACCTTGACCAGTAAAACCAATTTCAAACTTTTGCATGACATCTAAAAGCAATACGGCGCCAAATGAATCAGGATCTTCGGACCAGCCGGCTACTCCCGTCATCGTATAATCGTTATTGCTGAAATGATTACCCTGATTTAAAGGGTCGGGTGTATCTAAGCCATCATTCTGATGCCAATTGATGGTCGTAACCAGAGTGGCAGCATTTTGGAAGGCTGGGAAAAATCCACCTCCTGGAATCGGCTCTACAGTTCCGAGTTTATTGTTCTGGTAGTGGTTATCACTACCTCCCATAATCCATATTTGTGGGCCGTAAGTAGTTAGGCCACTAAGATCATTGTTGATAAACTTGTTATTGTGACCATAGGGTTCTTTCAACAAGCCGGAAAAACCTGCAATACCCGTAATAGTATTGTCCTTGACCAGGACATTGTTTATTCCACTGGCCGAGGTACCCACCACTAGACCAGCAGCATCCATACCTTCAATAGCTACTGTATTGCCAACAATTCTTACTGGTGGATTATCCCCCCATTCCGGACCGGTGGCTGAGGTCACCCACCATGATCCAATGAATACACCATCATAACCGCCGTCTAAAACATTCATGGCATTGTTGATAATATCCAGCTTATTATTGAATGTAAACATAAAAACACAGTCCAGGCCAGCCGTCATATTATTGTCTGCGATCTCAGTGCTACCCGTGGTTTCTGCAGCAAAATAATTAATAAAGGATTCTATGGTGTTGTTGAGCACTTTGATGCCTCCGGGCGTACCCTTAACTACAACACCACCACCAAACGTATTTGAAATTATAGTATTACCTTCAATTATAATCGGCTTCCCGCTTTCCTCAACATTGACCAGGATGACGTCAAAATCGCAGTTAAATACAATATCATAAATCTCCACCCCCGGCGCGGTAATGGTAATGGGATTTCTTATAAAACCTAATCCTGGAATGACCTCTGCCTTTGCCCCGTTAAGGATGGTAGCGGGTCCCTTGATAATTACATTTTCCCGGTTAATGACAACACCTCCGATGGTCTCGTCTGAGCCAAAATCAAAGGTGCCGCTCAGGGTAACATGATTAAAATTGTCCACAGCACTCTGTACAGCGGCAACATCTTGTGCAGCAATCCCGGTTCCAACTACGGTAGTCTTTAGTTTTTTTGCAGCCAGATCAACTTTGGTAAGCTCCTCTCCTGCAAGCGTTGCGTCTACTTCTGGCATATCCTTATCACAGGAAACCAAGGCAAATAGCATTGCGATGAAATAATAAAAAATGTTCCTCATATCTAAAGTTTTATTAGTTTCCTGTAATGGGGGAAGGGAGGGAACTTGAAAAGCGGTACGTCCACTTTTTATCACACAATGCATAAAAGAAATCTGGCCGCTTACAAACCCCAACTAAAGTTCCCGATTAAAGAAATATCCTACTAAACAACTATGATTCAAAAACGTATAATTTTGATGCATTGTTGACACATAGTTGAAAGTCTTTCAATTATGTTTCAAAAGATTTAATGAGGTCGCAGTACTACTATGGATAACCCTTAAGAGGTATATGATTACATGGTAGAACAGACAAAAAATGGTGGGATAGAAATTGTTAGGGCACAATAGATGGGCAGCTGTAGATTTTTATAGGCAGGTTAACTTATGTCATTAAAACGCTCAGAAGCACCCGAATATTTCCTAGGCGCCTAATTCCTCTTCCACAAAGTACATTTTTAAGTGCCCCCTGTTTTTCACTTCTAATTCTCCCCTGTAGGAACACTTGAATTTATCCTTGACCAGTTGATACGTATTTTCTGAAATATTGATCCGCCCGGGTTCGGAGTTGGATTCCATTCGGGAAGCCACATTCACGGTATCGCCCCAAATATCATAGGAGAATTTTTTGGTGCCCACAACACCGGCCACCACCGGACCTGTATTGATCCCTACGCGGATATCAAGTGATGCATGTCCGTCTGAGTCCTTTTCCTTGGATTCCTGCACGAAATCAACAATCTCCTGTGCGGCCAGGATCATTTTCTCTGCATGGTCATTCGACGGAAAGGGTAATCCCCCGGCACACATGTACGCATCCCCTATGGTCTTTATTTTCTCCAAACCGTATTTGCCCATGATCTCATCAAATTTAGAGAAGTAATAGTCTACACTTTCCACCAGCACTTCCGGGCTTAATTTTTCCGAATAACGTGTAAAGCCTTTAAAATCAGTAAAGAGAACAGAGACCGATTCGAAGCGGTCTGCCTTCACCTTGCCGTGTTCCTTGAGTTCCTCGGCGGTCTTTTCAGGAAGGATATTCAGCAGCAAATTCTCTGAGCGGTCCTTTTCTGCCGCAATGATTTCGTTTGTCTTTTTGATGAATTTATTGCGTCGGTATAATCCCGTAGCCAGCAGGGCGATCAGTATAAAGGCCACCGCCGTGGCAATTAAGATATTCCGCTGGTTCTTTTGCCGTTCTTCTGCCACATCCACCTCTATCTGTTTCTGGGATACTTCGTAGTCCAGACGAAGGTCGGCCATATCCTGAACGGCCTCCAGGTTACGTACACTGTCTCTGTAGGTCACATGGTCTTTGAAGTGACTGAAGGAAGTAGCCGTATCCCCGGCGGTTTCATAAAGTTGGGAGAGTTTAAGGTGGGCACTACCAATCTCATCCTTAAGGCCGGACTGCATGGCAAGATCAAGGCTTCTGTGCGCGTATTCCATAGCGGTTTTCAAGTCGTTTTTTCTCTTGTAGATATCTGCCATGTAGGTAAGGTAGACCGAGATCGGATAATAATCTTCCAGTTCTTCCAGGATGACAACGGCCTTGTTGATATTTGTTTCTGCCAGTTCATCCCTCCTCTGTTCTGCATAAATCATCCCCAAGTTACCCAGACCATATGCCTCTCCGATCGGATACTGGATTTTTTGAAATATCAGGGTGGCCTCATCCGTATAGATAAGAGCGGAGTCCAGTTGTCCATTAAAAAAATGATCGTCTCCCGCATTTAAAAGGGCGGTGGCAATCTTAATGGAATCATTTAGTTGTCTTAACATTTGAATCCCCTTGCGGTAAT
>NZ_CEYNTP010000183.1:0-5786 GCF_982873095.1 Lentiprolixibacter sp.
TGTTCGGGTGGTGGGCAATTGTACGGGGGCATTCGGACAGAGCTTTGGGGGACAGTTAACCAATATCACCGGACAGGTAGGTGATGGAGAAATTGCGCTTCCCGGGACCTTGCTTACGGTAAGTGGGCCCAATTCCTCAGCGACTGGAAAAGTTTTTGTTAGGGGATCCAACTCTATCACCAACCCAAGGGCAGCGATTTACGATGTGGACGGACAAATATTTACCGATGCTCCAATCTGGATAGACGTCAGGAATATCAAACGAATAGCGGTACTGAATAATTTTGCCACAACTACCATGTATGGAAGTATTGCGGCTGGTGGGGTTGTAGTTATCAATACCATCACCGGGAACCCCAAATCCAATAAAATTACAGATTACGCCAGGTTGCGTAACAATTATGTTTCGGGTAAGGTCCTTTCGCGTGAAGAAGTAGAAAATAATGAACCCCGTTACCTGAGGGAATTCAGGGAGGCTTCCAGTAAAACGGCTGCCATGCAGGCCTATCAGACCAACAGGAAAATATACGGCAGCTCCCCTTATTTCTTCCTTGACAGCTACAGGGAATTGCACGACACCTGGAGAGACGTCGAACAGGCCGATGCTGTTATTGCTGAAAACAGCTACATATTTGAAAAGAATGCCGTATTGCTAAAAGCGCTGGCCTACCTCTATCAGGAACAGGGCCGCTATGATAAGGCACTGGAGCTATACAAGGAAGTTCTTCGTCTACGGCCAAATTATGCCCAGTCTTATGTAGACCTGGCGAACGCCTACAGGGATGCGAGAAACCCCAAACAGGCGGCGGCCATGTATAACCGTTTCCAGTATATGGTTGATAACGCCCTTATAAAACCAGATACAACGGTATTCATGCCCTTGTTTGAACGGGAATACAACAACCTTTTGTTCCTGAATAAAAATGCGGTGGTTGATAGGGAGAATGCAAGCTCCCTTTATGTGGCAGAAGAAGAATTTGAAGGAACCCGTTTGGTTTTTGAGTGGAACGACAGTGAAACGGAATTTGAACTACAGTTTGTGAATCCCGGGGATCAATACTACACCTGGAAGCACAGCCTGGCCGATAATGCCAGGTTAATCAGCCTGGAGAAGGCCTCCGGATATGCTACAGCTGAATATTTGCTCGATGGTTCCCTTCCAGGAGAATGGGAGGTAAACATCAAATACCTGGGCAATAAAAGCCTTACACCTTCCTATCTGAAGGTCACCATATATCAGAACTACGGAACCTTTTCACAGAGCAAGCAAGTCATGGTATACCGACTGCAATTGAAGGAAGCCAATCAGCGCCTTTTTCGCTTGAATAATGGCACAAAAATTGCTATGAAATAATCAAAAAAAGCTCACTATGAAAAAGACACTCACCTTAACAGCAGTCCTGCTGTTATCGCTATCATTTTATGGCTACGCCCAGGACCTACGAACCATTAAGGGGTCAATTTCTGATGGAAATGCACCCCTTGAAAACGTACAGATATTGGTCAACGGGAAAACGCGTTCGACCTTTACCGATGAGCAGGGAAAATATGAAATACAGGCCGAAACGGGCGATATGCTTGAATACCATTATGCAGGGATGAAGACTTACAAAGTACCCGTGCAGGACGTCACACGTTTTTTGAACCTGATCATGGTTCCAGATATTCAGGAATTGGAGGAAGTAACAGTTACCAGTAGCCGAAGGAAAAGCCAGCAGCAACTAGCTATGGAATATCGGTTTAACCCCAAACTTATCAACACCTATTTTGGGGTTATCGATGCAGAGCGCGCTTATGGAAGGGTGCAAATGTTAAACGAAGAAGATATCAACCCCATTGGCCTTTGTGTATTGGATGTGATCCGTAATCGCTTCACCGGCGTAAGGACCCTGGGGAACTGTGCCACCGGTGGTAGTGTGGTGTTCAGGGGTGTCGGATCCATAGGTAATCCAAGGGTTGCGATCTTTGATGTTGACGGTCAGATTTTCAGGGATGCGCCCATTTGGCTAGATGTTACCTTGATTAAACGAATGGCGCTTATTTCCTCGGTCGCCTACACTACGCGATATGGGGCCATTGGAAGTGGTGGCGTAATCGTTATCAATACGGCAAATGGCTTTCAGGGTGACCCCAAGATAAAGGACCTCGCTCGTTTGAGGAACAATTATATCGAGGGCCCTGTTCTTGATGGGGATGACCTTGCCGCTGCTCAGCCAGAATACCTGATCGCTTTGCAAAATAGCAGCAGCCAGCAAGAAGCCCGTGCGGTATTTGATCAGTATCAGTCGCGCTACAGCGCATCTCCCTACTTTTACCTGGATGCCTATCGCCATTTCTACGATCAAGTTGGTGGACGCGATTTTGCTGATGATATCCTGAACACGCACAAAGAGGTGTTTACAGATAATGCTGTCTTGCTTAAAGCTCTAGCCTATTCCTACCAGGAACAGGGCCGGTATAAAGAAGCCCTGGAACTGTTCAAAGACATATTTATCCTCAGGCCCCACTACAGTCAGTCCTACATGGACCTGGCAGTAGCCTACAGGGATGCTGGTAAGCCGGCCAGGGCAGCAGGAATGTTTGCCCGATATAAGTATTTGGTGGATATTGGATTCCTTTTGAAGTCTGAGGAGTTTGCTAACATTGTCCAGCATGAGAGCGATAACCTCCTGCAACTGGAAGCCGATGCCGTGGGGGCAGACGCAGGCAAGATAGAAACCGACCTCTTTGTACAGGAAAGTACCCGACTGGTGTTTGAATGGAACGATAGCGAAGCGGAATTCGAATTGCAGTTCGTTAATCCGGAGGGTCAGTATTATACCTGGAAACACACCTTTGCAGATAACGAAGAGCGCATCCTGGAAGAAAAAGAAACGGGGTATTCGGTTCTGGAGTATGTGCTGGATGGTTCCCTCCCCGGAGAGTGGAACATCAACATCAACTACCTGGGGAACAAAAGCCTTACCCCAACCTACCTGAAGGCAACCATCTATGACAACTACGGTACGCCCAATCAGCGAAAGCGGGTAAAAACCTTCAGGTTGCGACTTAAATCCAAAAACCAGCAACTGATGAGCCTGGTTAAAGCCGGGAACAGCCAAATCAGATAGTGCTTGATCAGGACGCCGCTACTAGTATTCTTTGGGTTGGTTGCTGCTGCACTGAACGGGCAGCTGGCTTATGAAGGTGTTGTAAGGGACGCCGTAACGGGAGAACCCATTCCATTTGTCAATATTGGTATTGTAGACCGTGGTATAGGGACCATTAGCGATGAAAATGGAGAATTTCTCCTGGAATTCAGGCCGCGCGAGGTCAAGAAGGGAGACATCATCCGCATGTCGTCCCTGGGCTATTTACCCCATGAAATCCCCATAACCCTCCTAAAGGAAGATGTACTTAAACTAATTGTTCGCCTCAAACCCAAGCCCTTGTCTCTGGATGAGGTAGTACTTACAGATAAGGAATACGTTGAGGTGGAGGATGAGGTGGGTTATCGGGACCTGCTGGGGAAAGGAATTGGTTACTGGAAAGACAGTGTTGCCATGGGAGGCGAACTGGCCTCCAGGATCCGGGTACGGAAAGGGCTGAGAAAATTGAATACTCTTTTTTTTAATGTGCTGCACAATCCATCGGACAGCGTCCGACTGCGGGTTAATATTTATGACCTTGCTGATAACTGGGGTACCCCCGGGCAAAATCTGAACGAGAGTGGCAAGAGTATCCTCCATCTGCTGCGCGCTGAGGATATATTAACGGTGATCGACCTCAAACCTTATGATATATGGGTCAGGGACGATTTCATAGTAAGCCTTGAACTGCTGGGTGTCTATGGAACGGAGAATATCTCCCTCAGTTTGCCTGCTGGTGAGGTAAAAGCAACATATTCCTATCGCCGCTATGCCAGCCAGGGTTCCTGGGAACGTATAGGTGAGAGTGTTGTTGGTTTTTGGCTGCAATCCACCCACTATACAGATAAATCCCGGAAGGCGGCTAAACCCCGACAGCTGCGGAAAAGGGAGAAGAACGAAAGGGAAATATCAGGTACAGTGTTTGAAATCGTGACTTCGGGTAGAAGTGAAATGCGTTCACGGAGGCGCGGGGCAACTGTCAGTAATTATACAAGCAATACAAGCGTAATAACAGATGAATGGGGGCGTTTCCGAATCAGGGCGGTCAAAGGGGATGTCCTTGGGGTTTCTTACCCCGGCATGTACCAGGTACTCGTCAAGGTTGAAGACGACCGTTATTATAATTTTCAGCTATATCCCGAGAAGAATTAAATCTTCACAGATCTCAAACTGATCAACCTACACCTGTAACACGCCCATATTAAAAGGCTTAGTTATTGGTGCCTGGTTGGCGGCTTCAATACCCATGGAGATCCATTTCCGTGTGTCCCGGGGGTCTATGATCGCGTCGGTCCACAGGTGGGCGGCTGCATAATACGGGGAGATCTGATGGTCATACCGTTCCTTTATGCTATTGAAGAGCTCCGTTTCGTTTTCCTTTGTGATCTCTTTTCCCTGTTTCTTTAACGTAGCCTTTTCGATTTGCAGCAACACCTTGGCTGCAGAATTACCGCTCATTACGGCTAATGCTGCACTTGGCCAGGACACGATTAGACGGGGGTCATAGGCCTTCCCGCACATGGCATAATTGCCGGCACCATAGCTATTGCCAATGATCACTGTAAACTTGGGCACTACGGAATTACTAACGGCATTGACCATCTTCGCACCATCCTTGATGATGCCCCCGTGCTCGCTCTTGCTGCCCACCATAAAACCGGTTACGTCCTGCAGGAAGACCAGAGGGATCTTCTTCTGGTTACAGTTGGCAATAAAACGGGTGGCCTTGTCTGCAGAATCCGAGTAAATGACCCCTCCAAAACGCATTTCCCCTTTTTTAGTCTTGATCACTTTGCGCTGGTTGGCCACGATGCCTACGGCCCAGCCATCAATCCTTGCATAGCCCGTGAGCAAGGATTTCCCATACCCGGCCTTGTATTGTTCAAATTCCGAATTGTCTACCAGGCGTTTGATGATATCGAGCATGTCATAAGGCTCTGAACGTGAGGCTGGTAAAAGACCAAAGATATCTCCCGTACTTTCTTTGGGCGAAGCGGCCGCTTTTCGATTAAAACCGGCATTCTGGGGCGCCCCCATCTTATCAATCAGGTTTTTTATAGTTTCCAGGGCATGCTTGTCGTCCTCAGCCTTGTAATCGGTGACCCCACTGATCTCACAGTGGGTAGTGGCCCCACCCAGGGTTTCATTGTCTACTTCTTCCCCAATGGCTGCCTTTACCAGGTAGCTGCCGGCCAGGAAAATGCTCCCGGTTTTATCCACGATCAGGGCCTCATCACTCATGATGGGCAAATAGGCACCCCCGGCCACACAACTGCCCATAACGGCTGCAATCTGTGGGATCCCCATACTGCTCATGACGGCGTTGTTGCGGAAAATCCTGCCAAAATGTTCCTTGTCCGGGAAGATCTGGTCCTGCAATGGTAAATACACCCCAGCGCTGTCTACCAGGTAGATGATGGGAAGACGGTTTTCAATAGCAATTTCCTGTGCCCTGAGGTTTTTTTTCGCGGTGATGGGGAACCAGGCACCTGCTTTTACAGTAGCGTCGTTGGCGACGATGAGGCACTGCCGACCCCTTATGTATCCCATGACGACTACAACACCCCCTGAAGGGCAGCCCCCGTGTTCCTGATACATTTCATCGCCCGCCAGTGCCCCGATCTCAATGTGATCAGATCCTTCGTCCAGCAGGACTTC
>NZ_CEYNTP010000184.1:0-5756 GCF_982873095.1 Lentiprolixibacter sp.
CCGACCTGATCGACTATGCGGTTAGGATACCCCCGGGAAGCCACTCCGATGCCCTGTGCGAAACCTTTATTACCTGGGAAAGCCACGGCAAGGATTTTACCACGCGTGGGCTGGATTCTGACCAGACCGTATCCGCGATAAAGGCGACAGAGAAAATGTTAAACATGATTTGAACCCAGAGATTTACAACTTCCATGAAACTTAAGATAGCTCTTTTGGCCGGGGATGGTATTGGCCCCGAGGTAATTGCACAAGCCGTAAAGGTGTGCGACGCAATAGCGACCAAATTTGACCATGAAATCAGCTGGCGGCCTGCCCTTACGGGGGCTGCAGCCATAGATGCTGTTGGCGACCCCTATCCGGAGGAAACCCACGAGATCTGCAGCACTTCGGACGCCGTGCTCTTTGGAGCCATAGGGCATCCCAAATTCGACAATGATCCCTCCGCCAGGGTGAGGCCCGAACAAGGCCTGTTGAGGATGCGAAAAAAACTAGGCCTCTTTGCTAATGTACGGCCCACGTTTACCTTTCCTTCTTTAATTGATAAATCCCCTTTGAAAAGGGAACGCATTGAAGGGACCGACCTTGTTTTCCTGAGGGAACTTACCGGGGGCATCTATTTTGGGGAACGGGGACGAAAGGACAATGGGGACACTGCATTTGATACCTGTACCTATACCCGGGCAGAAGTAGAGCGCCTGGCACGGAAAGGGTTTGAGATGGCCATGAAGCGGTCCAAAAAGCTGTGCTGTGTAGACAAGGCAAATGTGCTGGAGTCGTCTCGGCTTTGGAGGGAAACGGTACAGGTCCTTGAAAAGGAGTATCCCGAGGTAACCGTCTCTTATGAATTCGTGGATGCCGTAGCGATGCGGCTGGTCCAGTGGCCCAACGATTACGACGTGCTCATCACTGAAAACCTGTTTGGGGATATCCTCACTGATGAGGCATCCGTCATTTCCGGTTCCATGGGTCTTATGCCTTCCGCCTCTTTAGGCCAGGACATTGGCCTGTACGAACCCATACACGGTTCCTATCCGCAGGCGGCCGGGAAAGATATCGCCAACCCCCTGGCTACAGTGCTTTCTGCAGCCATGATGTTTGAAGACTTTGATTTGCAGGAGGAAGCAAAAGCCATTCGGGATGTCGTCAACGCCTCCCTTGCCGAAGGGATCGTTACCGAAGACCTTGCCGAAGGGGGTACTTCTTACAAGACCAGTGAGGTGGGTGACTGGCTGGCAAATAATGTATAATCTGTTACAGCAGGTAGTCCGTACTGATAAAATTGGATAGCTTGGTTTCCAGCAGTTTTTCCAGGATTTCGTTGTTGTAGGTATTGTCTTTTGATGCCACAAAGGTCCTTATCGAAAAAGAACGGAGGGCATCATGCACACTCAAGGTACCCTTAGCTGAGTCCTTGCGCCCGGTAAAGGGATACACATCAGGCCCGCGCTGGCAGGAACTGTTCAGGTTCACCCGACAGACCAGGTTGGCTAAGGTATCGATCAAGGGTGATAGGGCGTAGACATCATTCCCGAACAAGCTCACCTGTTGCCCGTAATTGGATTCTGCCATATCATCAAGGGGTTCTTCGATATCTTCAAAGGCCACCACCGGAATAATAGGCCCAAATTGCTCTTCCTCGTACACCCGCATGTCTTTGGTTACCGGGTACATTACCGCCGGCCAGATATAGTTGTCCGTGCGTTCCCCGCCTTTTTCATTGATGATCTTTGCACCTTTTTCCAGGGCGTCATCTATGAGTTCCTGTATATAATCCGGCTTTCCCGGTTCTGGCAGGGGTGTTAGGTGTACACCCGGATCCCATGGGTTTCCGAAGGTTAGTCCATCCACACGTTCTGCAAATCTCTTGTTGAACTCCTCCAGGATGTCTTTATGTACATAGACTACCTTGAGCGCGGTACACCGTTGCCCGTTATAGGAAAGCGTACCGTTAAGGCATTCAGAAATAGCGAGGTCAAGGTCGGCATCAGGCAAAACAATAGCGGGATTCTTGGCTTCAAGCCCCAGGACCAGTCGCAAGCGGTTGCTTTTCGGGTGCTGGTCTTGCAGCGCATTCGCGGATGAACTATGCCCGATCAAAGCCAGTACATCGACTTTGCCCGTCTTCATGATAGGTCCGGCAATAGCACGCCCCCTTCCAAATAGGATATTGACCACTCCTTTCGGGAAAGACTCCTTAAAGGCTTCAATAAGGGGTGTAATTAGCAGGACGCCGTGTTTGGCAGGCTTAAAAATGGCTGTATTCCCCATAATAATAGCGGGGATCAGCAGGGCGAATGTTTCATTCAGGGGATAGTTATAAGGCCCCAGACAAAGCACCACACCCAGGGGACCGCGTCGGATATGCGCATATACCCCGCTGTGCTTGTGAAATTTGGCCGAATCCCGGTCGAGCTGTTTATACTCTTCTATGGTGTCATAAATGTACTCCACCGTCCGGTCAAATTCCTTTTCAGAATCAGGAAGGGATTTACCTATTTCCCACATCAGTAGCTTTACGACTTCATCCCTTTTGGTCTCCATCAGCTTTACAAACTTCTCCATGCAGGCAATCCTGTCCCTCACACGCATGGTAGGCCAGACGCCTTTTCCTTTATCAAAAGCCTTTAAGGCCGCATCCAGGGCTTCGAGCGCTTCACTTTCACCCATAGTAGGGATGCTTCCAAGCAGCGTTGGAGCATACTCCTCGGTACTGGAGATCGTCGAATACACCTCGGAGGTGGATCCGTCCCATTCCCTGATTTCCCCGTTGAGAAGGTAATTTTTCTGGTGGATCAATTGCGTTATCCGGAACTTCTCCGGAATAGCAGAAATTGCAGTTTCCATAGTATTCTCTTTTTGATAGCCCTGTAAATATAGATGATTAGGGCTAAACAATGGGTTTCATGGCGGTCATAGATGCCCTTAAACGGGCGCCCACAACTTCCACAGGATGTTCCCGAAGCGCTTTGTTTACAGCAATCAGGCGTGCATTATCCACCCCGTTGTCCCGATCTTCTCCAAATACCTCCCCAATGACATCGGTATCGATCTGCTTCATGAAATCCCCAAGCAGTGGTTTACAGGCATGGTCGAAGAGATAGCAGCCGTATTCTGCCGTGTCTGAGATCACGCGGTTCATTTCGAAAAGCTTTTTACGGGCAATGGTATTTGCGATAAGTGGCGTTTCATGCAGGGATTCATAATAGGCAGATTCCCCTATGATCCCCGAGTCGGTCATGGCTTCATAAGCAAGTTCTACCCCTGCCCTGACAAAGGCTATCATGAGCACCCCGCGATCATAATATTCCTGTTCAGAAATCGCATCTTTTCCGGCCGGGGTCTTTTCAAAGGCCGTTTCACCAGTGGCAGCACGCCAGGTGAGCAGGTTCTTATCGTCATTCGCCCAGTCTTCCATCATCGTCTTTGAAAAGTGACCGCTCATGATATCGTCCATATGTTTGTGAAACAACGGGCGCATAATGTCTTTTAATTCCTCCGAGAGGTCGAACGCCTTAATTTTGGCAGGGTTGGACAAACGGTCCATCATATTGGTGATCCCACCGTATTTCAGGCCTTCTGTAATAGTTTCCCAGCCGTACTGGATAAGCTTGGAGGCATACTTTGGGTCCACACCTTTCTCTACCATTTTATCAAAACATAGGATCGACCCTGTCTGTAATAATCCACAAAGTATGGTTTGTTCCCCCATGAGGTCGGACTTAACTTCAGCAACAAAGGAAGATTCCAGAACGCCTGCACGGTGGCCTCCTGTGGCCGCAGCATAGGCTTTGGCCTGCTCCAACCCTTTCCCTTGCGGGTCATTTTCCGGGTGGACAGCAATCAGGGTGGGCACTCCAAACCCCCTTTTATACTCCTCACGGACTTCAGAGCCCGGGCTTTTAGGCGCCACCATGATTACAGTAAGGTCTTTTCTGATTTGCATGCCTTCCTCCACGATATTGAATCCATGGGAATAGGAAAGGGTTGCCCCTTTTTTCATAAGCGGCATTACTGCATTGATCACGTTGGTGTGTTGTTTATCGGGAGTAAGGTTGATGACCAGGTCAGCTGTGGGTATCAAGGCTTCATAGGTATCCACAACAAAGGCGTTCTCAGTGGCATTTAAATAGGATTGCCTCTTCTCCTTTATGGCCGATTCGCGAAGGGCGTAGGAGATATCCAGTCCGGAATCCCGCATATTCAACCCCTGATTCAACCCCTGGGCACCACAACCTACAATGACGATCTTCTTTCCTTTAAGTGCGGCTACACCATCCCCAAACTCATGGGCATCCATAAAGCGGCACTTGCCGAGTTGTGTCAACTGATCCCTGAGGGAAAGTGTATTGAAATAATTTGCCATAGTGTTCTTTGCTGTTTAGTAGTATTGATTAATCTTGGTACATTTTATTTAACAAGGCCGTAATTGGCATTTCTTCTTTGGTGACAGTGATCCTCCCCGACCGTACAAACTGCAATATTCCATACGGTTCCAGATTGTCGTGCATTTCGTCTATCTCGTGACGACGACCGGTTTTAGCCAAGACAAAATATTGGCGGTTTACCGTTACTATTTTAGATTTACTTGCAGCGATGATGTTTTGGATCTGAGGTTCGTCGAAAAGCAGGTGTGAGGCAATTTTGAACAGTGCCGATTCCTGATAAATCGTCTCCTCATCCGTATGGTAAAACGCCTTGATGACTTCAATCTGCTTTTCAATCTGAGCTACGATCTTCCGCACCCAGTCTTCCGTGGTAAAGACGACCACGGTAAATTTTGAAACTTCTTTAATTTCTGATTTAGAAACATTTAAGCTTTCTATATTTATGTGACGCTTTAAAAATATTCCCGATATCCTATTGAGCAATCCCACATTATTTTCCGAGTAAACGGATATAGTAAACCACCTTTTTTCCATCTGTATTATTTTAATCTGATTTCCGACACTGAAGCCCCGGACGGGATCATTGGAAAAACATTGTCTTCTTTTTCTACACGAACTTCCAGGAAGTAGGGTTCCTTGGATTGCATCATTTCTTCTACCCGCTTTTTAAGGTCCTTCCTTTCGGTTACCCGGGCGGCTTTCAGGAAATAGCCTTCGGCAATCTTTACAAAGTCCGGATTGGTCATTACCGTGGAAGCGTAGCGGCTTTCGAAAAACAATTCCTGCCACTGACGTACCATCCCCAGGTGATCGTTGTTAAGGACGACGATTTTTACCGGCGTCTGGTTTTGGTAGATGGTGGCAAGCTCCTGAATGGTCATCTGGTACCCGCCATCTCCTATAATGGCCACCACTTCCCGGTCCATGGCACCCATTTTGGCTCCGATAGCAGCCGGTAGCGCAAAGCCCATGGTTCCCAGTCCTCCAGAGGTGATGTTACTTTTGGTCTGGTCAAACTTCGCATACCTGCAGGCA
Source organism: Lentiprolixibacter sp. (assembly GCF_982873095.1). Lineage (NCBI taxonomy): Bacteria > Pseudomonadati > Bacteroidota > Flavobacteriia > Flavobacteriales > Flavobacteriaceae > Lentiprolixibacter > Lentiprolixibacter sp. The sequence continues at coordinate 5,424 of NZ_CEYNTP010000184.1, forward strand.
ATCATCTGGTGCTGCCCTACATCGGTTACAATTACCGCCTTGTTCTTTGAGGCCAAATTGATCTCCTCGATGACCTCACCCATGGTTAAACCGGGTTTGGTGGGGTGAAGGTCTTTCTCTATTACGGTTTTGAATTCCTCCTCGTACTTTTTATCGAATTCCTTCTTCCATTCCTCATGGCTGTTCTCCTTAATCAATGGGAGTAACAGTCCCAATGTCTTTTTGGAATTTCCGAGTACGGCGACATCCACCTTTACATTCTTATTTATCTCTGCAGGGTCTATCTCAAAGTGGATGATCTTGGCCTGCTTGGCGTAACTCTCGAGGTTCCCG
>NZ_CEYNTP010000185.1:0-3672 GCF_982873095.1 Lentiprolixibacter sp.
GTTTTCTATTTGCAACATTGGTCTCAATGGATCACGATCTTAAGAGAGTACTCCATTGACTTTAAAGAAAGCCAAATTCATTTGGGCTTTTGGAGAAAAACTAAAAAAAACAGCTGCTTAGCAGCTGTGAATTTTCTACCCCAACGCTTTGGTCGGGACAGGTTTACAGCCGTGGTTTTCTTCTCTGATCACGAGCAACAGAGCGCACTCCAGTAGCTTTCAAAAGCTAAAAACAACGCTGTACAGGAAATGGCAGCTTCATTGTAAACAGGGCAACATGGAGGTGCAACCCTGCTGTCATGTGTTTTGTGATTTTACTCTTAATTAGGATCGATGTTTCCTGTTTAGAATTTTTACACCGGAGATTACTTCGTATATTGAGGTAAAGCAGGCTGCTCAGTTCAAATAATTTTATCGGTAAGAGGATATCCCCATTAAGCCTTCTTGTAAGACAGAAATTAGCACGTCAACTAATACTTAGGTATATAAAATTAATACTAGGAAATGGCAAAGATCAAATCAATACAGCTCAAATCTATCCCTGAGGTAATCAATATCGGGGATAATGTTAATACTATCGAAGCGATTGTTGAAATTGATTTCCATCACCTTGATGTAGAGAATAAAATGGAATATATGCTGCATCTTTACCTATTTGATATACGTGGAAGGATGGATGCTCCAATATTTATTCCCAACTGGGACGAATGTATGGTTATTCCCTTATTGCGAAAGCATGACATCAAAGACTATTTTCTGGCGAAAAAATCTATAGACGTCATTGCACAGCAAGAGATGCTCGGAGTACCTGTGGAAATTGCACTGAAACCTGAGGATATTCAGCGAAAAGCACCAATAACCTCTAGTAACCTGGCGGCTTTTGCCACCTTAGTGCCGGCTATTAGCGTGGCTTCCAAATGGTCCAAATCATTCGAAGTGCAGGTAACGTACTAGTTATTATAATCGCTAACGGTTATTTCAAGACCCCTACCGTAAATATATATTCCACTTGCTGTTAGCAGCACCTTCTATCTGAATGTAAAGCTTATTAATGCAATATTTTGTTCTTCTGAAAAGGGAGTTTGGTCATGCTTCGCTTATTTCCTAAAGGATACCATATAGCCCAGGGAAACAGTGAAGAAACCAGTGGTTTTCAGGTCGGTCTCAGTGGCCACTGCCCTGGGGAAATTAATACTGTACCCTACATCCACATTCCAGGAAGTACTGACCAGGGAAATCGGTAAGTTGAACTGGGTGTTCAGCAAGGCAAAGACATCATAATTAACAAATTCAGATTGCTGGGTTTGACTGTTGAGTTCCTGTAAGGCGATGGTCTGTGATGCCACCAGGAAATTTAACTGTGGCCTGAACTTCAGGTGGAAGGTCTTGGCTTTCAGGAGCGTTAGTCTTCCGTAAGTAATGAAATTCATTTGCAGGGCATCGTCACTCCCAAATAAATAAGACGCAAAGAGGACAGTACCTATCGTTTTCTTCCTGTTTCTTATACCCAGGCTCAAATCAATGGAATTGGTAAAAATATCCGATCCATCACTGAAAAAATACCGGGTATATCCGGGATTAACATAGAACCTGCCGGCTGAATCTATATTTTGTAAGTAGCCAAGGGAAACACTTGTGAAATCCCAATTGGGATCAAAGTTTTCATAATACAGTCCTGAAAGGCTCATATTTAATCCGGAGGGGTGGTAATAAGAAAGCTGTGGATAGAAATTGAATTGGTCTATTCCTGAATCTCTTCCGGAAAAATAGGTGTTGCTGTTCAGCGTAAAACTGGTGTACAGAAAATGACTTTTATCCAGGGCAGCCAATATATCATCAATGAGTTGCTCCTCGCTGAAGAAGAGTTCGTCCAGCAGCAGATCGATCTCGTCATCTGTGCGGGTTTCCTGGGCATAGGAATTAGCAGAGGTTGCCACTATGAATAGCAGCAACCCGGTTATCCTGATAATTTTTGAAAAGTTATTGATGGTGTTGTTCATGACCCGGAGCTTTTAATGCCCTCTTGCGCCATTACCTTTGTTCTTATTTCGCTGGCCATTGCTGTTGGAACGGTTACCTGTCCTTAGCTCACCCTGCGCACCAGCGTTTCGCACCCGTTGTTGTATGCGCTGCTGTAGCATGTGGCGCTGTTCCTCTGTAAGGGTGTTTTGAAACTCCTGCCTCATGATCCTGAGTCGGGTTTGCTGTTCCTGCATGAGTTTGCGTTGTTCCTTTGTAAAGGTGTTTTTCAGACGATTCCGAATTTGTTCCCGTGTTAGTTCAGGGTCCTGTAGAATAGCCATTTGTCCTTCTGAAAGCGATGCCCTTAACCTTTCCCGGTTCTGCTTCATAATTTGCCGTTCATTCTGAAGCATTTCCTGTTGTTGCTGGGAAAGTGATTCTTTGATCAATTCATAATGTCTCTCCTGATTTTGTTCTTGAACCTGTTCTTGCTTTTGATTTTGATTTCGGTTTTCATCCTGAGCATACAGGTTGCCGGCAAATGACATCAATATTGCAAGGGTCAGTATTCCGATTAATTGTTGAATGCTATTTGATTTCATGACTCAATTTTTTACTGTTCTTTTTCTTTCTCTGGAACCGATTCTATCTATTAGACCTCACTGGCAGCCAATAGTTGGACAGGGTTTAAAAAATGATGTCATCGATAAAATGATCGTCGATATAAGTGTCTAATAAAGAGTCTTTTACCAAGAGGGAATTCATAAAGACATCGTCAAATTCCTGCTCGTTCAGTTCCGCTTTCACAAGGACGCCGTCCAGCAGGTACTGGTCCAGGAAAACCTCCAGACTTTCATCGCCGACAAGGAGCGAGGTGATGATAATATCCTCATCTTCCATTTGTGCCAACTCCAGGTTTTCCACATTCGAAATGGGCACCTCAGAATTGCTGTCCGAAATGAGGGTCAAGCTTATCCCCAGACCAACCATTAACACAACCATCGCTGCTATGGCATAGCGAAACACAGGTCTCATGTAGAAAACCTGTTGTGTTGTTCCGGTGGAGTCAGGGACCTTTTTCATAAGGCCCGCCCTGGAATTGGCAAAGTAGTTTTCCGGAACGTCCATGCCCAGTATCTCCTTATGTTTCTTTCTAAGGGCTGCCTTTTTTCTTGTATGTTGATCTTCTTTTTTCATATGTATTTGCCTTTAATCTAAAAAGTTGTTAGTCCATCCTTTACCTCTTCTTCAATGATCTTTACGGCATTGTAGTAGGATGATTTTAGTGTGTTTTCATTGCTATGCAGTATTTCCGCAATTTCCCTAAAGCTCAGATCATCAAAGTATTTCATGTTGAATACGGTGCGCTGTTTGGGGCTCAGCTGTTTTTCGATGATTTGATGGAGTTTAAGTTTAGTTGCGTCACCGTCAAAATATGGATCCTGGGTAAGGTCCTTTAAATAGGAAGGATGAACCTCATCCAGGGAGGCCAGATGGGTTTTGTTTACCTTCTCCAGTAAACGAAGGGATTCATTATGGGCTATCCTGAACATCCAGGTGCTGAGGGAGCTCCTGCCTTCAAAAGATGCGATGTTCTTAAATATCCTGATAAAGGTATTTTGGAGAACATCATCTGCGTTTTCATGGGTAATAACGATTTTTCTGATATACCAGTACAAGCGTTCCTGATAGTGGTCGAGCAGCCAATGA
>NZ_CEYNTP010000185.1:3682-5744 GCF_982873095.1 Lentiprolixibacter sp.
TTCTCCCTGGTTTTGGGGTCCTGAAGTTTTGTTATGAAGTTGGCTTCTGAGTTCAAAACTTTAGAATTAGGAACGAATTGATATAAAACTAATAATTAGACCTTCGTTTTTTCGAATAGTTTGCTTGATATCTATTTTTTTGTGGGAAGTATGGCAAATTATCTATTCCCAGCACAATAGCAGAATTATTCCTACATTTAAGCATGCTGTTAGCCACCCAGGTTTTAGGTAATCTTTTGAAATCGATCAGATTAAGTTTAGTTGGACTTTTCCTGATTCCTGTATTAAGCTTTGGGCAGACTGCTCAAATAGACAGCCTGAAACTCCTTATCGGACAACAGCAGAATGATTCCCTTAAGGTAAATTCCCTATTAGCACTTTCCCAAAATTACTTTTCCATCAACCCGGATTCGGCCATTTTCTATGCCAGGAATGCCGTAAACCTGGCTGATGAGACCGGATTTAAGATGGGGGCAGGCCTGGGCTATAAGAACATAGGCCTTGCTAATTATTTCATGGGGGACTACGACAAGGTGCTTGAAAACTGGGAGCAGTCCCTGGCCATTTTTGAGGAGATCGATTTTAAAGCAGGCATCAGCAATATACAGAGCAATATAGGTTCTGTGTATCAGACAAAGGGCAATGACCCCACTGCGCTGGAATACTTTATCAATTCCTTGCGTAGCGCAGAGGCGATACAGGATACTACCCGTATCGCTACAGCCTTACTCAATATTGGTACGGTGTACTCCAATGTAACCTCTACCTATGATCAGGCTTTGGAATCTTATGATAAGGCCCTGCCTATGTTTCGTCAATTGGATTATGACGACGGAGTGGCTATGGCCTCCCTGAATATTGGTGAGATCTATCTAAAGAAAGACAATCCGGCTGCAGCTATAGAGTATCTGGAAATTTCCCAGGAACTTATTGATGAATCCAATTACGGTCATGCTTACAGCTTAACATTATTAGGAGAGGCATATCAAAAGATGGGAAATCTATCCCGTGCCGAGCAATATTATCGAAAAGCCGTGTCGGTGGCTAACAACAGCCAATCGAAAATGGAGCGATCCAAGGCACAAATCGGACTGGCGGAAGTACTGGAAAACCGAGGGATATATTCAGAGGCTGTTTCCAATTATTTAACCGGACTGGAGTTGGCCAAAGAGACGGGTGTATTTTACGATCAGGCAGCAGCTTATGAAGGATTATCCAAAGTGTATTCTGCCACCGGGGCCTTCGAAAAGGCCCTGGAAGCCAATAAAGAATTTATTGCCCTTAAGGATACGATCAGGGCGGATAATTATGAAAAAACGCTGGGGATTTTAAGGGTGCAGTTCGATCTTGCAAACAAGGAGCGGGAGATTAATCTTCTAAATGCTGAAAACGAACTCAAAGAATTCCAGATAGAAAAGGATGCCCGCGCCAAACAGTCGCTCTACATTATACTTATCCTGTTTCTTGCGATCATAGCCGGACTTGTTTTTCAGTTCTTCTACATTCGCAGGTCTAATCGGAAACTGGCCTTTGAGCGGAATCGTTCGGAACGCATCCTGTTGAATATATTGCCCAAGGAAACAGCAGAGGAGCTCAAAGAGAATGGTTTTATAAAAGCCAAGGAATTTGAGCAAATAACCGTCTTATTTACAGATTTTAAGCAGTTTTCGGTAATCGCTCGAAAAATATCTGCGGATAAACTGGTTAAAAGCGTTGATTACTACTTCAAAGCATTTGACGAGATCACAGAAAGGCATAATCTGGAGAAGATCAAAACTATAGGGGATGCTTATATGTGTGCCGGGGGCTTACCTACAGAAAACAATACCCATGCCGATGATGCCTTCAACGCCGCACAGGAGATTTTGGAATTTGTAAAGGAGAAACAGAATAATCCACCCAAAGGTATTTATCCATTTGAAATCAGGATTGGCCTTAATTCGGGTCCCGTAGTAGCCGGAGTGGTAGGGACCAAAAAGTTCCAGTATGACATATGGGGAAGTACGGTCAATATTGCAGCCAGAATGGAATCCAATTCCATTCCAGGCAAGATTAATGTGTC
>NZ_CEYNTP010000186.1:0-5737 GCF_982873095.1 Lentiprolixibacter sp.
TACAACAACTGGTACCTGCTTGCGAACTGCCGCCCCGGTTTTGGCGGTAGGTAGCGCTGCTACATCCCCCAATCCGAATATGTTCGTGTATCGGTTGTGCTGCATGGAGTGGTGGTCCACAACCAGCCATCCGGCTTCATTGACCAGGGTGGATTCCTTAACAAATTTTGGGGCCGTTTGCGGTGGGGCCAGGTGCAGCATATCAAATGGGATTTGTATTACGGCATCACCTGTCATTATTTCTCCCAGTTCATTGTCAGCATTTACCACACATTGGTTCTCATCAGGAGCGGTGTGATTGAAATAAACGATCTTCTTATCCACATCGATACGGTAAGGGGCATAGAATGGCTTGAAATGGATCCCATAGCGATCGATGACATGCATTAGGGTCGTCCGGATCTGTTTCACCCCAAAAATAACCGTTCCGGGCGTGGCAAAAATCACATTCACTTTATCTTTCATCCCCTTTTTGCGGAAATAATCCGCAGCCAGATAGGCAATCTTCTGTGGTGCCCCGCCACACTTGATAGGAGTCGTTGGCTGGGTAAATACCGCATTCCCGCCCTTAAAATTGCGCAGGGTTTCCCAGGTGTGTTCCGGATCGGTATAATTACTGCAAACAATGCCTTTCTCCATTGCTTCGGGCAGGCCTTCGATCAGGGAAGGGTCCATGACCAGTCCCGGGGCCACAACCAGGTACTCATAGTTGATGTCCCCGGAATCCTGAGTAGATACGGCATTGTTCTCCGGATCAAACCCAGTGGCATAGTCTTTTATCCATTGCACGCCCTCGGGCATCAATGCTGACATAGGCCGTGCTGTTTTTTCAAAATCATAGGTCCCTGCCCCCACCAGGGTCCAGGCAGGTTGGTAATAGTGCGTATCTGAAGGTTCGATAATTGCTACATCAAGGCGTGAATTTTTAGAAAGCAACTGTGCAGCGGTCATTATCCCTGCCGTGCCTCCTCCAATGATGAGGATTTGATAAGAAGATTTCATTGTTTATTGCATTGGTTTCTTCTAAATGTAAGCTTCTGAACCTGCCAAATAGGTAACAAAAGTTACAATAAACACGTCCATATATTTAGTAATTTAGTAGTTCGTAGATCTACCTTATCAATGAATAGAAGAAAGTTCGTACAAAACTCCGTGCTGGGCTCCATGGCGGCCATTATCGGAGCTGAAATCGTTTACGGCCACACCATGCCATCCGGCTACCAACCGCTGGGCCTTCAGGACCCGGATCCCTTTAAATTGTTTGGGAAAGATGAGGGGATGGAAGTGCTGAACAACCGGCCCTGGAATATCGAGGCCAAAGCCCATCTGCTGGACGATCCCATTACTCCTAACAAGTTTATGTTCATTCGGAACAACGGACTGATCCCTGAAAACATAAATGCTTCTGAATGGACACTGACCATAGACGGGGAAGCCGTCTCTCAAAGCAAAACCTATACCCTTCAGGAATTGCAGTCCAAATTCCCGAGCTACACTTATCAGCTTACCCTGGAATGCGGAGGGAACGGGCGAAGTGAATTTGATCCCCCGGCCAAAGGCAACCAATGGACCGTAGGGGCCGTATCCTGTGCCACCTGGACGGGTGTGCGTTTACGGGATGTTCTCGAAGATGTGGGTATAAAAAGTAATGCGGTGTATATCGGGTACCATGCGGCCGACGTGCACCTGAGCCGGGACCCCAGCAAGGAACCGATTTCAAGGGGGGCCCCTATGGCCAAAGCATTACAGGATGAAACCCTGCTGGCCTTTAAAATGAACGGTAAAGATATCCCTCTGGCACACGGCTATCCGCTAAGGCTGGTCGCAGGTGGCTGGCCGGCTTCAGTATCCGGAAAGTGGGTAAACCGCATAAGTGTGCGGGATAAAGTACACGATGGCACAAAAATGACAGGAGATGCCTACCGGGTACCCTGTAACCCGGTTGCCCCTGGGGAAAAGGTCAAGGAAGAAGACATGTGTATCATTGAATCCATGCCGGTGAAATCCCTGATCACTTACCCAAAAACCGGTGCCATGATCAAAGAGGGTAGAAAACTTGCCATACGCGGACATGCCTGGGCAGGGGAACTGGAAGTAACAGAAATGGAATACTCCATTGATTTTGGATCCACATGGAAATCCTGCAGTATTGAAAAACCCGCCAACCGCCTTGCCTGGCAAAGATTTACCGCTGAAGTTGACTTCCCGAAGAAAGGCTATTACGAAGTATGGGCAAGGGCCACGGATGCACAGGGCAAAAAGCAACCCATGCTCTTACCCGGATGGAACCCGAAAGGCTATCTCAATAACGCTTGCCACAGAATTGCTGTTAAAGTAAGTTAGCATGGAAGAAAACAACACCTTTAATAAGCAGGTAAAGGCCATATATCGCCTTATGCTGGGGCTTTTTGCCATCTTCGGGATGATGGTAGTGGTGGTGCTCTACCTTATGGCAGATCCCGATTTGTCCTTTTTCAGGGGCAGTCCTGAACAAACCGAATATGTGGCCGTCATGGAAGAGGACGACTATGATAAAATTGAGAATGGCATCCATGTGCGGACCGGCCTGAAAGATGCAGAGGGATTGATGACTGTCGTGAATAATTGCACGAATTGCCATTCCGCACAGCTGGTGATGCAGAATCGTATGAACCGTGAAAGATGGGTGGCTACCATAAAGTGGATGCAGGAAACACAGAACCTGTGGGACCTGGGCAAGAATGAAGACATTATAGTTGACTATTTGGTGACCAACTATCCACCCAAAAAGAAAGGACGCAGGGAGATCCTTAGCAATATAGACTGGTATGTGCTTGAGGAATAGTGTTTTTGGATTATGGGTGCTGCTCCTTTGCCTTTCCTGTGGGGGTTCTACCAAGCTGGAAAGCGCGGAAGTACCTCTGGTGGAAGTAGAACAGTTGTTTGATTCCTCATCCGATAAATACGTAATAATTGATTTCCGCAAAGCAGAAGCCTATGCTAAGGGCCACATCCCTGGTGCGGTTAACCTGTGGCGCAATAATATTGAAGACACGAATTCCAGGTTTAAAGGAATGCTTGCAGAAAAAAGAGATATGGAAGCACTTCTGAGCCAACTGGGGATAAGCAATGAAGACGTTCTGGTGGTGTATGACGAAGACGGCTTGCCGGAAGCTGCCCGGTTGTGGTGGGCCCTCAAGCATTATGGATTTCCGGATGTGCGCCTGTTAAATGGAGGGTTAACCGCCTGGAAGGCTGCAGGAAGATCCCTGGATACCGAAAGTCCTAAACGGAAAGCCACGGCCTATTCCTTCCCGGAAACCGGAGAAAAAAGCCGGATCATAAGTAAGGAGGATCTGGAAGCCCTGATAGCATCACAGGATGAGGCGTATATCCTGGTAGATGCGAGGACCAAAGAGGAGTACATGGGGTCCAAAGTGAAACCTGGTGCTGGAAAAGGGGGACATATCCCCACGGCCATTCAGATCGACTGGGCAGAGGCCATACACTATGAAGGAAACAAAAAATTTAAATCGCCTGCTGAATTGGAACGCATCTATGCAAAATTAGATGCGGCAAAAGCAGATAAGATAATTGTCTATTGCCATTCCGGAGTACGGTCATCACATACCTATTTTGTACTTACGGAATTGCTTGGCTACGAAAACGTCTGGAACTACGATGGTTCCTGGACAGAATGGAGCAATGCATCGCTCCCTATTATTAATCACGTAAATTTGCTAGTAAAAAATTGAATTATGGAAAAATACCTAAATGCATTTGCAGACGCTTTTATGGGTAGTGTTGAATGGACGTGGAAGTCTATCATTTTCGACGTACCCTGGTACACCAATTATTTCTGGGGCCTAACGGCTATTTCACTTGTAGTATGGTTGCTGGAAATCGGCTTTCCATGGAGAAAGAATCAATCGATCTTCCGTAGGGATTTCTGGCTGGACGCCTTTTACATGTACTTTAACTTTTTCCTCTTTGCTATCGCGATAAGTGGATTTTACAAGGTACTTGGACTGGCGTTCAACGACCTGGGCATTGCCTCAGACAGCCTTACCCTGTTGAGCATCTCCAGTTACCCGATGTGGCTGCAGTTGCTGATCTTCTTTATCATCCTGGATTTTGTACAGTGGTTTACACACATCCTGTTGCACAAATACCCTGTACTGTGGAACTTCCACAAGGTGCACCACTCGGTCAAGGAAATGGGATTTGCCGCACATTTGCGCTACCACTGGATGGAAAACATCCTGTACAAACCCCTCAAAACACTGGGTGTCATGGTATTAGGTGGTTTTGAACCAGAGCAGGCGTTCATCGTGCACTTCGTAGCCATTGCCATTGGTCACCTGAACCACGCGAACATCAAGCTTACCTACGGTCCGCTGAAATACGTGTTCAACAATCCGGTAATGCACCTGTACCACCATGCGCATGCCTTGCCAGAAGGTTCTTTTGGGGTAAACTTCGGGATCAGCCTGAGCCTTTGGGACTACATATTCAAGACCAATTATATCCCCGAGGATAGCGGTACCATTGAACTTGGATTCCCAGGTGATGAAACCTTCCCTCAGGACTTTGTACACCAAAATATGTACGGGTTTGGTAAAACGAAAAAGGGATAACTTCTCCCCTATTCGTTTGATAAAATGAACTCCACGGCCATGGCCACATGCAATTGGGTTGTGGCGAGCATGGGTATATCAAAGTCACTCTGGTCCAGCAACAGGGGTAATTCTGTACATCCCAGGATAATTCCCTGAGCGCCACTGGACCTCAGCATTTCCATCTGCTCTTTAAAGAACGAACGGGCCTCAGGGGTGAATTGCCCCTGGGTCAGTTCTGCAGATACATAATGATGTGCTTTTGGAATATCCCTTTCCTGTGGGATCAAGGTGGTTATCCCGAAGTTTTCCATGAGATAATCCGCAATAAAACCACGGGTCATGGTGGGTTTGTTCCCCAGCAGGCCCAGGGTTTCCAGCCCCAGTGAACGGGCCTGGCGGCCTATCGCCTCTGCGATATGGAGAATGGGGATATCCAGTTTGGGCTGTACATGATCATAAACCGCATGCGGGGTGTTGGCGCAGATAATAATACCTTCCGCCCCTGCTTGCTGTAACTTTTGGGCAATCTCCAGGTACGTGCCATTGATGCGGTCCCAGTCCTGCGAGCGCATCAATTCTATATTCAGGCTGTACAGGAGCAAAGGAGGATTGGCCTGGGTGCCGATATGTTTGCCCACCTGCTCATTGATCAGGCGGTAGTACACTTCTGTGGAATGCCAGGAGGTCCCCCCTATCATGCCCAGTAGTTTCATTCGTTTCCTTTTTTAAATTGATAAAACTGTGTCTATTGGGTAGGGTCCGGAATTACTTTCCACAATCCCCTGATTTCGTTGGGTACGTAATTTATGGCCTTATCCTGCGGGTAATAGGTTTTAAGTTGGTCAACCGTCACCTGCTGCACTTCAACCCCTGGGGTACCGTGGCACTGTAAACACATGGCGTTGGTAACAATAGGAAAATAGTAGACATTAGTTCCGGAATCATCCCTGACCTGGGGATGCAATGTTCCTCCCTCTGAAAGTTGTTGCCTGTATTTGTCGATAATGACCACCTCGAAATCATCAGCGGCATTCGATGGGTTGCGGGCCTTGTTGGTGACCCTCTTGATTTTGGCACCATAGGCATGTGCCATGCTGTCTGTGAGGGGCAGTGCCTTAATATTACAAAAGGGGATGGCC
>NZ_CEYNTP010000187.1:0-5728 GCF_982873095.1 Lentiprolixibacter sp.
CTGAATTACTTCAACGTACCCCTCTACGGACTGGTATCCTATCCTTTTGAATGGATCTGGCCCATGTTCATATTAGCCCTTCTTACTTTTCTGGGGATTGTATTCAATGGAATAAGGAAGAAGCAGCTTTCCTGGAAAAATATAGCCAAAGGGTTCCTGCCCATGTTCCTTGTCCTGCTTATCAATGGTGTGGCAGGGTATTTCAGCTGGTCAGTATTACGCTGGATCTATCCGGAATATCAGGATATCCTCCATGGCTTCCCTTATAACGGTCATGCCTACATTGCAGCCTTTGTCTACTTCTCCCTTGGGGTGTGTTTCCTGGTATACCATAAATTCAAAAACATAGGTGTGGGAGATTTGCTCGTAGCACCTGCTTTTCTTTGGTTGCTTATCTGCGGTTTGCTGGCGAATTACCTGCCGGGGGCAAGTTTTTTTATTGTCCCTGTGTATGCCTTGCTGGTGGGCTTGCTCATCGTAAGCCAGCAAAAAGCGCCCAGTGCATATTTACTTGCCTTCCTGGGTCTGCCTGCATTGGTGATGTTTGCACCTTTTGTAAAGATGTTTCCGGTAGGGCTTGGATTAAAAATGATGGTGGCAGCAACGGCTCTGGTTTCCCTGATCTTCTTTCTATTGCTCCCGCTGTTTGGATACTTTAAAATAAAAAGGGGACTGGCGGCCTTTTTCTTCCTGCTGTTTATAGGCTTTCTGTTTGATGCTCACTTCACTAAAGGGTTTGATGCGGATAACCCCAAACCCAGCAGCCTGCTCTATGTGCTCGATGAAGATGAGAACACTGCCCAATGGGCGACCTATGAAAAAGTACCTTCTTCATGGACCTCCCAATATCTGGGACCTGACCCTGTGAGGCCGAAAAAACTTGGAGATAAAACGCTGAGCAGTAAATACAGTACGGGCTTCTCTTATGTCGCAAATGCTGCCCTCAAAACAGTTAAGGGTCCGGAAATACAGGTATATCTGGATACTTTGATAGGCGTGGAACGTATTATTGAGCTTGAGGTGCAACCCCAGCGGTCCGTCAACCGTTTAGAGGTTTTCACCAACGCTATTTCCCTGAGCTCGGCAGTGGTTAATGATATTGTTCTGTCAGAATTTTACCTCGAACGCAGACCAAGGGGAAAACTGATCACGCACTATATTAGTGACAATGAACCCACCCACCTCAAGCTGGCCTTCCCAATAGATGAAAAGCTGGAACTCACTTTATACGAGGCCTCTAACGACTTGTTGACTCATGAGTTATTTTCTGTGCCCCCCCGCCCGCAACACCTTATCCCTATGCCCTTTGTGCTGAATGACGCGATTTTGGTAACCAAAACTATTTCTTTTGACTAGGACCATCGGGATCATGGGTTGTGGATGGCTGGGCCTTCCGCTAGGGGAAGCTCTCGCGGAACGCAACTACAAAATAAAGGGCACTACTACCCGGGAGCAACGCCTGGGCCAACTGGAATCCAAAGGGATTGACCCTTACCTGATTCAACTGGATGAGAAGGAAGTTCATGGTCCAATCGACGAATTCCTTAATGGCCTGGAAATACTGGTTATTAATATTCCTCCAAAACTTAGGTCGGACAGCCCAGAAAACTATGTCGCTAAAATTAAGAGGCTTAAGTCGCACCTAAAGGTCTCGGGGGTACACAAAGTGATATTTGTAAGCAGCACTTCAGTTTATGGGGCCCTCCCCGGTGAGGTAAGGGAGACCACCCCTCCCCAGCCCAATTCCGAAAGTGGCAGACAATTGCTGGAATCAGAGCAGTTGCTACTTGCAGACCCTGATCTTCACACTACTGTAGTGCGCTTCGGTGGGCTTATCGGACCCAAAAGACATCCTGCCAACCAGCTATCGGGCAGGAAAGGACTAAAAAATGGAGACCATCCTGTTAACCTCATCCACCTGGACGATTGCCTGCGCATACTTATTTCCATCATTGAGAAGGATTGGTGGAATACGGTATTTAATGCCGTGTACCCTGCTTATCCCAGCAAGGCTGCCTACTACACCTCTGAGTGCTTAAAAAGAGGGTTGCCGGTTCCCGAATATTTCGATGCTGTTGATGGAAAAGAAGGAAAAAAGGTTAAAAGTGAACGGCTGCTGGAAAAGGGATTTGTGTTTACCACAGATATTGTAGGTTGATCCTTTGGGGATAATCCATGGAATTTTAACCTGTTCCCTCCCGTTTTTAAGAGTTTCCCTATCGCAATACCCAAAAAAATATCTTAGTTTTGGCCCACTCTAAAATCAGGACGATGAAGCGGATTTTTTTCCTTTTGGTATTTATTGCGGGGCTAACTGTACAAGCCCAGGATAAAAGTGAAATGATAGCCCATTACAAGGCATTTTATAAACAAATGCGGTTGCAGGGGGATGTGAACGGGGTAATCAATGCCCTGACCCATTTGAATGTATTGGATCCCACTCCGCAGAGGAGGGACACACTGGCGTATGTTTATGCGAACAGTAATAAGCACATGCAGGCCCTGAACACCCTGCAGAGCATTGAAAAAAATGAAGCGGATTCTGACCTCGCCGTGCAGGTCAAAGCGGTATCCCTGAAAGCGCTTAACCAGCCAAAAAGGGCTATTGAGCATTTCGAGATCCTCTTCCAAAGGAATCCCAATGCCTATTTGGCCTATGAAATAGCGGATTTAAAAATACAGGTAGGAGATAATGAAGGGGCTACTACAAACATCGATTACGGTATTGCCAATGCCACAGCTGACATGAAGTATGCTTTCTATGAGCGGCAGCAACCTTATGAGGTGCCGTTAAAAGCCGCCTTAATCCACCTGAAAGGCCTGGCCCAGTACAATATGGACCACAATAACATCGATACGGCCATCGCTACCATCGATGAAGCCTTGAAGATCGATCCCAATTTCAACCTGGCCAGCCTGAGTAAGCAGGCCCTGGAATCCAGGAAACAGAGCCCGGAAGAGAACAAGAACTAATTAGCAATTTCCTTCACAGGGGCACCCAGTTCCTGTAAAATTTCACGGAAACCGAGGGCTACACCGTTGGTCCAACCAAAACCGTCCTGGGTTTCGTATTCGCCTCCCCCGGAAAGCAGGCTAATGTCTTCAACATTATACTTTTCCATCATCTTGCCCGTATTCTCATATACCCGTTCATTAAGGGCAAGCCAGCTTATCATTATGGTTTTCGCCTCTTCCGTATACCCGTAATTCAGGAGTCCTTTGACAGCGATCCACTGCAGTGGCGCCCATCCGTTAGGGGCATCCCATTGCTGACCGGAATCCTTCAGGGTGGTTAACAGTCCACCATCCCTCAGGAAATCTTCCATTAACCGGTCGCGGACACCTTGCGCCTGTTCCGTGGTCGCCAATTTGAAATACAGGGGAAAAACCCCTGCCAGGGTAAGCTGTCCCATGGTTGCTCGGGAATCGATATGATAGTCATAAAAGTACTTCATGTCCGGGTTCCAGAACAAGGTGCGGACCGCTTCTGCGCGTTTGGCAGCCAACTGCTCATAATGACCGTGCATTTCTGCGTCCCCATCTTGTCCGTATCCTTCTGCGATCTCCATTTCCATGAAATACATCAGGCAATTAAGGTCCACCGGGATGATCCGGGAGGTGGCTGTGGAGGCAAAATCATCTGTCAGGAACCAGCGACTGCTAAAATCCCAGCCCGAGGCAGCTGCCGCCCTGAGGTTAACATAGAGGGCCTCTTTTTCCTCCATTGTACCCAACTCACTTGCCAAATGCAGGTCCTCTTTGTACGCTTCTGGTCTGGGTGATGTTCCCATGTCCCAATAGCGGTTGAGGAGGAGTGTGTCTGCCACCCGAGCCACGTAGCGATAGGTCCCTGCTTCTTCAGTGATACTGTCCTTACCCTTCATCCAAAAGTTGTATTCCTTTACCAGGCTGGGGAAGAATCCACGTGCCGTGGTACTGTCTTTTCTTGAAAGCGCATCGACCATCAGACTGAAGAAAGGGGGTTGGGTACGTGTAAGGTAATAGTTTCGCGTCCCGTTAGGGATAAAACCAATGGAATCGATCAGGTGGCTGAAGTTAGCTACCATGTCACTGGCAAGGTCCACTTCATCATCCACCAGCAGGCCTTCAATAGTAAAATAGCTGTCCCAGTAGTAGATCTCTTTAAACCGTCCACCGGGGACCACATAGGAATTGGGCAGGGGGATCCTTGAGGAGAAGGGGATCACCTGGTCAGGGCCCCTGCTAAGTTTGCTCCAGATACTGCTGATGTGCTCGTACATGTTTTTTGTGGTATCGGTCTCAAAAGAAAGTACGGCTGTTGTCTGGTCGCTGAAATTATCCTCTACAAAAGCTTTGAGGTTGAAATCCGCACGCTCCTTTTCCAATTCATATTTGGCCACGATCTCAGAGTACGGTGCCATGGGCACCAGGTCAGGAAAGGTCTTTGAGTCCTTAAAGATCGCCTGGGTCTGGACTTCCCGGAAAAGTTCTGTGGTATAGAAATCAACGTCAGAAATGTCCTTTGGCGGTTCTTGTCGGCACGACAAGGAGAGTACTATGAGTAAAATGAGAATGGCTCGGTACTTCATGTTCTTGGCTTTTTATAAATTATCGAAATGGCCTACCAATTCCGCTGTATTTGTGTTTGGATAAGGCTGTCTTTCTTCTTTTTTAGCCCAATAACGGCCTGGATTTCCTCATTGGGGATGGTCAGGGAAAGCACGTAGTGCCTGATCTTCCAGGAACCTGCTTTTCTCTCCAGCACCCCGGAACCCCTGCAGGTACCCATCCAGGTATCCAGCAGTTCATCAAACCATGCAAAATTACCATTATCAGCAAGATAGATATTACGTTCCCTGGCCTTGAAGGCCCAGGCTTTTCCCTCGTCAAAATAGGGTTTGGAAAAGTCTTCAAAAGCTTTACGCTGCCAGTTTTCCAGTGCATCTGTACCGATAAAGACGCTTTGATCTCCCATCAGTCCAAAGTAGGTTTCAAACTCGGCATTGGCAGCAGCCTGATGCCACTGATCAAGTACCTGATGGATCTTGACTTTCTGGCTATCCTGGGCGCGTAGGCCAAAGATGCAGGTCAGTAACAGGAGGAGGAGTATTCTATTCATCTAATAATAAATCAAGGTCAAGTGTATCGCTTGCAACGATATTGAATTGTTCCCGGAAGTCATTGTAGGCTTCAAGCATTTCTTTGGCCGGGGGGATCACTTCGGTGCGGTACTCGGAGGCCGCCTTTAATTTCAACAGGAAGGTCTTAAAGACTTTTTGTCGGCTTTTCACCTGGGGGATGTCAAAAGGTTCCGGATATTCAGAAGCTTCGAGTTCATTTTGCCTGTTGATGATTTCTTCCACTGCCAGGATAAGGTCCTCGTTATTTTCTACGCGATATAGCGCGTCAATGCTTGTTTCGAGTTCCTGAAATTCAGTCCAATCCTTGAGGATGGCTGCGGCACGGGCGTTAATGACACTGCGCTTAGGAAGTTGTTCAACATCAACCTGAATCACTGTAGTCACGGTATCTTCCTGCTGCCCCCTTTCGCCACAAGAAGCCGTCAAAAAAGCTCCGAGCAGCACAAGTATTTTTATCAAACGCATAAGCGAATGTACAAATTTTAAAGGGGTTTTAATTCTCCGGGAAATACGCATCCGGGATGTATACCTGAACCTGTTACCCCTCCGGATATAACTGCAATACGCTATCTTTGCATCCAACTGGGAAGCCTGGAAAATGAAGA
>NZ_CEYNTP010000188.1:0-5712 GCF_982873095.1 Lentiprolixibacter sp.
TGGCTATGTAAACCCAAGGGAGAATGTCCTCTCCCCCTCTACCCTTTCCCTGGAAAGGCACCGACTGCTCTGGCTGTTCCTTAAAAACGAAACCCCATTTTTCGAGCATCCGGCCACGGTGCTGCATTTTGCTCCCGAGCAGGCTTTTTACAAACGGTTTAAAAAACTTACCCATCTGAACTATACTACTACAGATCTCAACTCTCCCCTGGCAGATGTGAAAGCGGATATCTGTGCGCTTCCCTTTGAGGACAATTCGTTTGATATTATCCTGTGTAACCATGTATTGGAGCATATCCCCGACGATCAAAAGGCCATGGAGGAATTGTACCGGGTTATGAAACCGGGTGGTTGGGGGGTATTCCAGGTGCCACAGGACCTCAGGCGAAAAGTGACCTTTGAAGACGATTCGATCACGGATAAAAAAGAAAGGGCACGGATCTTCGGTCAATATGACCATGTGAGGATATACGGGTACGATTATTTTGAAAAGCTCCGTTCGGCGGGCTTTGAGGTTGAGGAAGTAGACCTGACCCGTAAGATGCCGCAAGCTGAAGTAGACCGTTTCCGTCTTGCCAAAGGGGAAATCATCCCATTGGTACGGAAGTAATCAATCGTTGGGCATGCGCTTTTGGAAGCCCTCGGTCATGTACTCCTGTACCTGCTGTTGATCATCCAGATAGATGAGATAGGCCTCGAGCTGTTTTTCCTGTTTCAAGAGGGCTTTACTCGCTTTCAGATCCATTGCCATAAAGGCCGTTGCAAAGGCATCTGCCTCCGCACAGGTAGGTGCGATAACGCTCGCACTTAATACTTTTGAATTCTTGGTGAAGCCCGTGATGGGGTCTATGGTATGCACATACCGCTCACCTGTGAGGCTGTCTACCCTGAATTTCCGGTAATTCCCGGAGGAAGCCAGGGCCCTGTCCTTTAAGGTAAGCGTAGCCTTGAGCCGTCTCCCCTCTTCTACCTGTGGGTCATCGATACCCAGGACCCAGGATTTATCCTTAAGCTTGTTTTCCCCTGTAGCAACAATTTCACCCCCGACTTCGACCAGATAATTCTTTATCCCTTTATTATCCAGCATTATTGCCAATCGGTCGATGGCGTAGCCTTTGGCGATCGCATTAAAATCGAAACGGATGCCCGGATGTTGTTTCTTTATCTTGCCTTCTGGACTTAGTTGAACCTTATCAAAACCCACATACTCAAGGAGGCTGTCTACGCTGGCACTGTCCAACGCCATGGCTTTCCCAGGACCAAATCCCCAGGCGTCAACCAATACGCCAACCGTGGGGTCAAAATACCCGTTTGTTTTCTGATATACTTCCTTGGAAAGGTTAAACACTTCCCGAAACATGGCATCTACCCTTACAGTGGTATCCCCTTGGTTAATTCGGGAAATATCCGAATCCGGCCAGTAGGTGCTCATTGATTGATTGACCACCTCAAACACAGAATCTATTTCCTTCTGATAATCCAGGGTTTCAGGGGATAGGTAGGTAATACTGTAAGAAGTCCCCAGGGCACCGCCGTAATTAAAATTTTTCACCCAGGGCCCCTGCTGCTCTGAACATGCAGTGATAAATATTAGGAAAAGAAGAAACGCCCTGAGGCTATACGATTTCAATAAGGCCTTCATAGTCTACAATATAAGCTTCATTCAGGTACACTGGTAAAGTACGGTCCTGCGCATTGGATAAACCCACTCCGGCATAATAGGTCCTTGCCTCATATTTTAAGGCGTGTTCTTTTACTTTTCCCAATAAGGTTGTATCGTAAGTTCGCGGATCTTCGGGAAACGGGACGTTCCTCACCACAATAAAGTGAAGCTGTTTGTCCTTGAGGCATACGAATTGTGGGTTTTTTTTGGGTTTGCTGTTAACCCCCATAAACTCATACCCCTGGGCTTCCAATTCCCTCCCTACGATATTCATCGCGAGATTGTGCAATTCCTGTTCTGTTAAGGCTTTCATATTCCAGGATAAAAAAACCGATATGTTCAATATCGGTTTTTCTTGTTTTCAGTGTTTTCTATTTAATCACTTTTTATCCTCCGAAATCATCGAATCGGATGTGTTCATCCGGGATACCAAAGTCTTCTCCCATTTTCTGAACAGCCTTGTTCATCAATGGGGGTCCACAGAAATACAATTCGATGTCCTCCGGAGCTTCATGGTGATCCAGATAATGTTCAATTACGCAATTGTGGATAAACCCTACGAAGCCATCACCGGGTGCGTCTAAATTTTCCTTCACTTTCCAGTTGTCTTCTTCCAGGGGCTCAGAAAGTGCCATATAGAACTTAAAGTTCGGGAATTCCTCTTCCAACTGGCGGAAATGGTCGATATAGAACAATTCCCGCTTGGACCTTCCCCCATACCAATAGGTTACTTTTCTATTGGTCTTCAGTGTTTTGAACAGGTGATACAGGTGTGACCTCATTGGAGCCATTCCGGCACCCCCGCCCACATACAGCATCTCAGATTCCGATTCATTGATGAAGAACTCTCCATAAGGACCGGAAATAGTGACCTTATCCCCAGGCTTCTTTGAGAAAATATAAGAGGAAGCAATTCCGGGATTTACGTCCATCCATCCATTCTTAGCACGGTCCCAGGGTGGAGTGGCAATACGTACGTTAAGCATGATTTCCCTTCCTTCTGCAGGATAGGAAGCCATGGAATAAGCACGTTCCACTACTTCCGTATTCTTCATCACCAGCGGCCAGAGGTTGAACTTGTCCCATTCTGTCTGGAATTTGTCAGGGGTTTCATGCTCTTCCGGGTGGGCAGTAATATCGATATCCTCGTATTTGATCTCGCAGGGAGGGATCTCGATCTGAATATAGCCTCCGGGCTTGTAATTCATGTCCTCGGGGATCTCTACGACAAACTCCTTGATAAAGGACGCTACATTGTAGTTCCGCACCACGGTGCCTTCCCATTTCTTGATCCCGAATACTTCCTCCGGAATTGT
Source organism: Lentiprolixibacter sp. (assembly GCF_982873095.1). NCBI lineage: Bacteria > Pseudomonadati > Bacteroidota > Flavobacteriia > Flavobacteriales > Flavobacteriaceae > Lentiprolixibacter > Lentiprolixibacter sp. The sequence goes on from NZ_CEYNTP010000188.1 coordinate 2,980, forward strand.
GATTTCCATATTCTGTTTCACCTTCACCTGGCAGGCAAGGCGGGCACCTTCGTTTAGTTCGCGCTTGGAGAAATGCGGGGTTTCTGTAGGCAGTGCCTCTCCTCCCCCTGCTAATACGTGACATTCGCACTGTATGCAGGTTCCGCCGCCACCACAGGCAGAGGGCAGGAAAATCTTCTGGTTCCCCAGGGTAGACAGCAAGGAACTCCCTGAAGGAACCTCAATTTGTTTCTCCCCGTTTATGGTAATCGTAACTGGACCTGAAGGTGATAACTTCTCTTTGGTGAAAAGCAGCAGGGCTACCAAAAGCAGCAGCAGCACTAAAAAAGCAACTACTGTTATAACAATGGTCCCTAAAGTCGTTGTAGCTAATATCATTCTTGTACTAAATTGACATCGTTATACGAAACCGATTTTTCATCGATCTCTTCTTTATTTTTCTTTTTCTCCTCCTCTTGCCGGATCTCAGCAGTAGTTTCCTCAACCGGGGCCGCACTGTCGTCACCCCCTGTCAGCATCCCACCGAAACTCTGGAAACCAATCCCCATAAGGCCTGTTATGATGAAGGTAATCCCCAAACCTCTCAACGGGGCTGGAACATTGGAATATCTGATCTTTTCGCGGATAGCGGCTATAGCGAGTATGGCAAGGAACCAGCCAATTCCGGAACTTACGCCATAATTGAACGCCAGTCCCAGGGAAGGGATTTCACGGGCCTGCATGAACAAGGACCCTCCAAGAATCGCACAGTTCACCGCGATCAGGGGCAAAAATATCCCCAAAGAGTTGTAGAGTGCCGGAGAAAATTTTTCTACGACGATCTCCACCAGCTGTACCATGGTGGCAATAGTGGCGATAAACAGGATGAACGATAAAAAGCTCAGGTTGTAATCTGCGTATTCCGGACCGAGCCAGCTCAGGGCACCTTCCTGCAGGAGGTACTGATCCAGTAGCCAGTTGAGGGGTACGGTAACGGCCAAAACAAATATTACAGCAGCCCCAAGTCCCACAGCTGTCGCCACTTTTTTGGAAACAGCGAGGTAGGAACACATCCCCAGGAACACGGCAAATACCATGTTGTCTATGAAAATGGATTTAAAAAACAATTCTATATGCTCTAACATGATAGTGGTATTAGCTGATCTTAATTTTCTTCAATAAGCGCTCTGTTGCGCGATCTCTGTACCCAGATGATAATGCCCACGACAATCAGTGCCGCTGGAGGGATAATCATAAACCCGTTGTTTTCGTATCCGGTAGCGTACAGTCCTGTTTTTGCGATGGGATCACCCAGCACCTTGTAACCAAATAAGGTCCCTGATCCCAGAAGCTCCCTGAAAAATCCAACGATTATCAGGATCACACCATATCCAAGTGCGTTCCCGATACCATCCAAAAAGGCTTTCCATGGGCCATTTCCTAAGGCGAAGGCCTCAAACCTTCCCATAATAATACAGTTGGTAATGATCAACCCCACAAAAACAGCCAGGGTCTTACTTAATTCGTAGGCGAAAGCCTTTAGTACCTGGTCTACTACGATTACCAGTGTGGCCACTACGATCAGCTGCACAATGATCCGGATTTTTGAGGGGATGATATTACGTATAAGAGATATCACCACGTTCCCAACACCCAGCACAAAGATCACTGAAAGGGCCATCACCACGGAGGCATTGAGTTCAGCAGTAATTGCCAGTGCAGAACAGATACCCAGTACCTGAATGGTAATGGGATTGTTATCCGCAAGCGGATCTAATATGAGGTTCGCATCTTTTTTAGATAATAAAGCCATGTCCTATTGCTTTCTTATGGTTTCTAAATAATTCCTGTACAGGTTCATACTCTCCCGGATCATGGCCGAAACACCATTTCCGGTAATGGTGGCACCTGCCAGGGCATCCACCTCGTTATCGTCCTTGATTTCATTAACCGGGTCGTTATTCCCTTTGGCGACTGCTATTCCTGCATACCGGTCCCCATCAAGGATAGATTCCCCTTTAAAGTCGTCCATGAAATAGCGTTGCTTGATATTGGCTCCAAGGCCAGGGGTCTCCGCCTTGTGATCGAAATATACCCCCTGTACCACCATATCTTCGTTGACCGAAATAAAGCCCCAGATCGCATCCCACAGCCCTTTGCCATACATGGGAAGGATGTAAAATTTCTTTCCATCCTTTTCACCGATAAATACCGGAAGCCTCGGAGTGCCTCCGTCTTTGGCCAGGGCTATCTCTTTTTTAAGGTCGATCAAATAGGCCTCATCGTCCTTGGTGATCTCGTCACCACTTATGACCAACTGCTCGGTTATGTAATTGGAGAATTCTTCCTCTACACGTTCTGTGGGAATGAAGTTAACACTGCCTTCGTCCTCATTCTCGTTGACGCCCATGGCATAGAGGATGTTTTGTTGTTTTTCAAAACGTTCGTTCTCTTTGATCTTACCGCTGAGTCCGGAGGCCAGGAAAGCCAGTAACGAACCCACAATCATTACCATTACCATGGCAAAGACAACGGTGTACACATTTTTTTCCGTATTGATCGCCATATCTTAAACCGTTTCTACTTTAAGCTCTTCTTCTTTTTGCATGGAAGGGGCTGCCACTACCGCGCGCTTAAGCCGCTTCATTCGTTTTTTCACATTCCCCCGAACTACGTAATGGTCTATAGTTGGTGCGAACACATTCATCAGGAGAATTGCGAGGAATACACCTTCCGGATAGGCTGGATTGAAAA
>NZ_CEYNTP010000189.1:0-5708 GCF_982873095.1 Lentiprolixibacter sp.
GTGATATTGGTCAACTGTCCGCCAAAGCTCTGGCCGAATGCACCTGTACAATTCCCCACTACCCGAACGCCAGGAAATTCCGCACGCAGGACGTCCAGGATGCACAGGGCCACATTGTTGATCTGTTCTTCATCCAGGAAGCGGATGATTCCCGGAGCAGTGTCCGCATCCATGTAGCCGTAAGCAGTACGGATCAATCTTTTGTTGAGTTTATATTCCAGTGCAAGCTCTTTCTGTGACTTGCGATTGCTCCCGAGAACAATTACCTCCTCGAGCTGGTTGATATCAGGGACCATTACCGGATTTAAGATCCGGGTCACATCTTCCACCTGTATCTCTACTGTCTTTAATCCGACATAGTTATAGGTAATGATATCCCCTACCCTGGCCTGTATACGGTAGCGGCCATCTGCATCTGTGGTTGTTTGCTGATTATAATCCGATACGTTTATAGTAACATTTGAAATAGGGCTACGACCATCTGTAACCCTGCCCAGAATGTTTTTAGTATCCTGTTGTCCAAAGCAAAGTGGAGCAATAAATAGGAATAGGTAAACGAGCTTTTTCATAACGCTTTTTTTTAACTCCTTCTAAGATAAGTAATTGAGGGTTACATTGTAGGGGTAAGATCGTTAAAAAATGTAAAACCTGTTTCCTCTAATCCTGCCTGGGGATCAGCAGGAGGTGTTCCTGCCGCCCATTGACATAGCGGAAACCCTCTTCTCCAAAATACCCTGCCTCTTCAAGCATGATGCGGATATCCCGCTTCCATTCGGGAATGTTTACCGTAGTATTCAACTCAATCGCATAAACTGTATGTGGATTAAGCGGGTAGTTTTCCCCGTCATCTTTCATCACCCCATCCTGGGCATCCCACATGCCAATGGTGGTGCCAGCAGAATGTCCGTAACTCCCCAGGGGATGGGTGTAGATCGCCGGGCGCAATCCAGCCTGACGTGCCGCTTCCAGCGACCTGGCCAGGATCTCATTGCCCGTGCGGCCTGCGACCATATTGTTGGTCAGGAAATCCTGCACCCGGTTGCCGTCCTTAAGGGCTTCCCTCAGGAATTCAGGGGCCTCCTTTTCACCAGGTTTAAGCACATAGGCCAGTTCCTGGCAATCTGTATTCAATCGGAGGTAGGTGATCCCGAAATCACAATGTAATAAGTCACCGGGCATTATGACCATATCCTCGGGCCTGCCCGAAAAGGAATACAAATGGGAAACCAATTCTTCCTGGGTACGTTGCACATCCACAGTAGGATGGAACCAGGTTTCCAGGCCCAGGTCTGTTACCTGCTGCCGCATCCACCACTCTACTTCTGAGGTGGTGGTAACCCCCGGGGTAATCACCTTCTCTGAAAAGGCCTCGGCAATGATCTGGTGGGTGATGGATACCAGTTGGCGGTAAATGGTCATTTCGCGTTCTGTACGGGTTTCGATCCAGCGAACGGCCAGTTGTTCTGCAGAGACCACCCGCTTTTTGAACTTTTGTGGCAGCCTTGCCATGAAAGCATCATGATCGGTTTTATCCAGGCCATCTGCAATGTTGTGGTCCCTGGAATAATTAAGTCCGATCCTTACCGGGTTCCTTTCCTCAATAATTTCCATCAACCGTTTCCACTGGTCGGGTTCCTTATCCTTATCCCAGGCCGATATGATGTTCTTCCCCACATTGTAACGGGCCACTGCAAGCCGCTCTATGGTATCCTGCTCCGCATTTCTATAAAAAACCAGTATGGTCCGCCGCCGTGCATTCAGCCAGGTAGCCGGCAACATGGTGCGTAGCACTGGGTCTTCATTGTATTCCCGTGAGATCAGGATCCACATATCGATCCCGGTGGTATCCATCAACCCGGGTAAAACCTGTGTAAAGCGTTCATCGAGCAGCTCATCTACTACACGTGCACGTTCTTCTTCCGGAAGAATGTGCTGCCCATTTACCGATAAGGAGATAAGGAGGATAAAAAAGGAAAGTAGTTGCTTCATGTTGGTCATGTTACTTTAATACCCCAGGTTAGAATGAGCTACCCGGCGGTATTACCTGAATAAAATTGTTTTAGTACTTGCTTTCGTTTGATCTTGCCATTCTGGGTCCTGGGAAATTCTTCCAGGGCAAATATGCGTTTGGGCACTTCATACTTACCTAGGGGCTTTAGGTTTTCCAGACGTTCCTTCAAATCTCCCGGCACTTCCTTAGCCTCCACTACCATTACCAGGCTTTGCCCGAGACGTTCGTCCGGGATCCCACCCAAAATGAAGGTTCCATCGAATACCGTTTTTACTTTGGCTTCAATAGACTCCGGGATCAGCTTTACACCTCCGGAATTTACCAGATTGTCATAGCGACCCAGCCAGACGAACTCCCCTTCGTTAAGCAGTTCTACCATATCATTGGTGGTTATGGGATAATCAGTGTAGTCCGGAGCTGTCACAACCAGACAACCCCTTTCATCAATGGAAAAAGTCACTCCTGGCATCGCCTTAAATGAAGTATCTGAAGTCCCTTTGAGTTTGCTGGCGGCCGGATTGAGCGCTTTTAAAGCCACATGGGTACAGGTTTCCGTCATGCCATAGGTCTCGAAAATGCGGGTTTTAGAATCCTGTAGTGCTTTCCTCAGTTCATCTGATACCGGGGCACCACCAACCAGCAAGGTGCCAAAACGGTCGAGCTTTTTCAATGACCTTTGTAGTTGCATGGGAACCATAGCCGAAAAATCATAGGAGTCCAATGTGCTCCATAAAGGATCTGAAGCCGGTTCTGCGTAGTCCAGATCCAGGCCCAGGACCATGGCCCTCGCCAGCATCATCTTTCCCGCGACATATTCTGCTGGAAGGCATAATAGCGCGGAATCACCCTCCTGCAGGCCCAGTAATGCACCAGTGGCCTTTGCAGAATTCCGCATATGTTCCTTTTTTAAAAACAGCCGTTTGGGAGGTCCTGTGGCCCCTGAAGTGGTCACCAATACAGTGTCATCATCAGAAATCCAGTCCATCATAAAATCCCCGATCCGCTGCTCAAAGGGTTCCCCTTCTTTGATCAGGCTATACGCCACATCTTTGAGTGCATTCAGGTCATAGTGAATGCCATTGAAACGAAAGTCGGGGTGGATAATTGGTTCTTCAGTTTTCATCAGCATGTGTTTCGAGTTCAGATTGCGGAATTACCCTTCCGGTAAGGCGTTCCTGCCAGTTGGTCCAGCCGTATCTCCGCGCAAAGATGTACAGCAGAACAGGGTACACCACAAAGACAGGGATCAACACATCCCAGCCCAATTCAGGGTTAGAAATATCACGGTAAATAGAAGGGGTTTGGAAGGCGGTCCAGTCGGCCGTAACCAGCAGGGCGGCCATCAGGTTATTGGCCGCATGGAATCCAATGGCAAGTTCCAGTCCCTTGTCCATAAGGGTCAATATGCCCAGAAACAGGCCGGTACCCATATAGAATATCATTATTCCGTAGCCCAGTTTATCCACCTCCGGGTTAAAAATATGCAGGATCCCGAACAAAAAGGAGGTGCTCAGGAGCGGTAACCAGCGGTTTTTCGAGGCTAAACCTATCCCCTGCATGAGGTACCCCCGCATAAAATATTCTTCAAAACTGGTCTGCAACGGGATAAACAGTACGGCAATGATAAACAGGATGAGGAAGGGGCCCCATTCAAAATTGAACACGTAGTCACCGGGGGAAAGGAAGATATCCAGCAATATAAAAAATACCGACACTACGGCCCACAGGGAAAAGGCGTAGACGATACGACCCCAGTCGATTTTCTTACGGGCCGTGGTCAGGCTTTTGAACCCCTGTTTATGCAGATATTTTACGACCAGCAGAAGTCCTATGAAGGCTGCAACGAAAGACAGCAGCATCAAAAACAGGAAAAGGTTGGCCCCCAGCATGGCAGACATGTCTCCAAGATCAGTAGGGATGGTCCCTGAATCCAGGGATTTAAGGATGAGCAATCCCGTTAAGGGTACAGCCCCGATCACCTGCCAGGCGATAAAAACCAATAGGAAACCCAGGATATACCGCCAGGGTTCATGCAAAGCCTTGTATGCTTGTTCTATATACATAATTCACTAATTATTTCAGCTTGCCAGCTTTGGTCCTTCCTGTAGGAAAGGCATCCCCCGGATACCAAAAGCGGCGCTTCCACATTATTCACAAAAAGTCCGCCCGTCCCCAATCCTTGTGGTAGTGAAACACCCAGGGTGTAGGTCCACTGGGCAATGGCGTTCAGGCCAATATTAGATTCCAGGGCACTTGTTATCCACCAACCTGCCCCCTGGGCTTCAGCCAGCAATATCCATTCCCTGCTCCCCGAAAAGCCGCCGACCAGACTTGGTTTTAAAATAATGAACTGCGGGTTGATGGTCTGTAATAATTTTAACTTTTCTTCCGTCCGTGTAATCCCGATCAATTCTTCATCAAGTGCAATGGGCAAGGGGGTCTGTTCGCAAAGGCCGGCCATGAGTTCCGGTTGCCCCGCTTTTATAGGTTGTTCTATGGAATGAAGGTCATAAGCAGCGAGGGCTGTGAGCTTGTCCAGGGCCTCGGCGGGTGAAAACGCCCCATTGGCATCTACCCGTAGCTGAAGCACCTCAGCGGGATAGGAGTTGCGGATCTCGGAAAGTAATCCTAGTTCCGTTTCAAAATCCAGGGCCCCAATTTTTAGTTTCAAGCAGCTGAATCCCTGTTTGATCTTCTCCATAATCTGTTGCCGCATAAATTCCGGCTCACCCATCCAGATAAGGCCATTAATGGGGATGGGGGCCTGCTCCTGAGTAAAAGCGGAAGGAAAGAGATGAAAAGGGGTTTCCCCTTCAAGGGAGAGGAAAGCCTGTTCCAGGCCGAATTGGATACTCGGGTATTCTGTAAGTTCGCTTAGCAGGTTTTCCAGTCCCTTATCGATATGGGCACACGCCCAGGCGAGCTTTTCCTCATAATCGGGAACATCATCATGGCTCAGCCCGCGAAAGAGGCCACACTCCCCTATCCCGAGACGCCCATTCTCCTCCAGGATAACGAACCAGGTTTCTTTCTCGGTCAGCACCCCGCGGGAGGTGCCCCCGGGGACCTTGAATTTTAGGGAATATTTTCTGTAGTGGGCCTTCATCAATTGTGAAGCCAAATTTAACTATATTTTGACTCCAATTTTCAGTGATGGCAAGAATTAGGGATAAAATCATATGGATTACAGGGGCCTCTTCAGGCATAGGGGAAGATCTCGCAATTACACTCAACAGACTGGGCAACAGGGTAATCCTCTCTGCCCGTTCCGTGGATAAATTAAAAGAGGTGGCCAGCCGGTGCCCTGAACCCGCCAAGGTAGCGATCCTCGAACTCGATTTGGCGGAAGCTGATAACATGCGAGAACTGGTGGAAAAAGCCCTTTCTTTATTTGGAGGAGTGGATATCCTGATCAACAACGCAGGGATCAGCCAGCGCTCCCTGATCGCAGAGACGGAGCTATCCGTGTACAAAAAACTAATGGACATCAACTACCTGGGCACGGTTGCGCTCAGCAAGGCACTCCTTCCCCATTTTGTAGAAAAGAAGGCCGGGCATTATGTTACCGTGACTTCCCTAATGGGCAAGTTTGGTTCCCCCTGGCGTTCCGGCTACTGTGCTGCCAAGCATGCCCTGCACGGCTTCTTTGATGTGCTGCGGATGGAACACGAAAAAGATGGGGTTAAGGTAACCCTGG
>NZ_CEYNTP010000190.1:0-5689 GCF_982873095.1 Lentiprolixibacter sp.
AAAGGCGTCAACCTGTTCCCGCGTAGTATATCGCAATGGGTCACCAAAGCTGCGCTCATTCCTGCTTTCCTCAAAAAACTGATACGCTGTGGTAAACCTGACCCCGTCGTAAAACTTTCCCCGGCCTTTTTTGTATACCTGAAAGTTGGTCATCAACCATTTCTGAGGCCCGTAGAACCATTCTGCCGAGCGCAAGCCCGTACCTGTGCTATCCGGACGAATGAGGCGGTCGTATCTCGAAAAATCCGAAGTTTCGGAGTAGTACAGGCCCAATTCATACTCCCAATTGTTATTGGGTTTATGGGATATTTTTTGCATAAAGTTCCACTGGTCATACCCAGTGGGTACCTGACGAAGAGGATCGGGGTTATTCCGGATCAGATCAGTACCATTTTCTGTGATCACATAACGGTTCCTGAGGTATTCTTCCGGACCGTGTTTTCCCATCTTGAGGTCATCAAAACTGTTGTAGGTAATACTGCTGAGGAAAGCCCATGTCTTTCTCCCAAAATTGAAATCAATATGAGCGGTGTTTTCTTTATTCGCAGTGGCAAAACGATAGGCTGCACTGCCGCTAAAGGTATCGTCTGAATCCTCTGCATATACCGGCTTCTTAGTATAGAAGTTCATTACCCCCCCGATGGCATCGCTCCCATAGATAACGGATCCCGGGCCAAAGATCACTTCGGTATTCTGAATGGTAAAGGGGTCAATGGAAATCACATTCTGGATATTGCCCCCACGAAAAATAGCATTGTTCATCCGCACCCCATCAACGGACAGCAATAACCGATTCGTGGCAAACCCACGTATCATAGGACTGCCCCCTCCTAATTGGCTCTTTTGAACATACACCTTTCCACTGGACTGAAGCAGGTCTGCTGAAGTCTGGGGGTTATTAAAAGCAATACTTCGGGCATTTATCCCTACAATCTTCTGTGGAACATCTTTCTTCTGTTGCTCCCATTTTGAAATAGACATTACCACTTCTTCGAGCTGTTGGGGATTTAAAGCGAGATAGACCCTGTTCTGTCCCCGAAGGATTTGTTTTTTGGTTGTCCTAAGGGAGAGGTACCCCAGATGGCGGAAAGTAATCCGCTCGTTGTTCCCGAAAACTTCCAGATCACACCTGCCATTAAGCCCTGTAATCACCATTTTAGAACGGTCTTCATTGGTCACTACAACATTGCTAATCCCCTCCTCTGAGTCCATTTCCAGGACAAAAATTTCCTGGGAAACAGCAAGGGATACACAGAAGAAAAACAATAGGAAGGTAATCCCGCGCATGTTAACTGAAGACTTCGTTTAAGACGGCAAGTGACTTAGGCTTTCTAAATCCGTGCAAATGTAATTCAAAATAATCCACGATGATCTGCAGCATACGCCGCCTTTGATCCTTACTGAATTTAATCCTGTGTACTACATCAAAATTTGTGCCCAAAAGGGTCCTGAAATGAAGCAGATCATCTCCTGAAATCACGCGCTTCCCTGTTGGATCCGAAGTAAACTGTCCTTCCGTGAGATCAAAATATGGAGCTTCTTTGTCACTTGTTTCGGGATAGCACCCCAGGAAACGGGTCAGTGCAAGGAGAAAATACAAATGAAAATTGGCAATGTGTTCGTGGGTATCCAGCCATTGCAGGGAGGTCTCCAAATAGGCAAAAAGTCCGGGGTCTGGTTGCTCTTCCTGAATGCAGTTAACCAGCATTTCTGAAAGGAATAGGGTTATGGCATTCTTAGTGATATCCGAGTGAAGGCTGGTATATGGGTAATTGACTTTCACTTCCCTAAGGCTTTCAAGTGTGCCTTTATTCTTATGCACAGCCACGACTTCCAGCTGGGTAAGGGGCTGGAAGTAGGCCGTCTTGAATTTGCCCTTTCTGGAAGAAAATACCCCTTTGAGCAAATACGATTTCAGGCCGTCAGATGCGGTGTAGATTTTGACGATCAGGCTGGTCTCCCCGTATTTGAGCGAAGCGAGAACAATAGCTTTGGTGCGTACCTGCATGAAGGGGGCTTTCCTGCAAATATAGGAAGTGCTCAGGTATGAGAATAAAGAAACCCGGCCGAAGCCGGGTTTTGAATCTATACGCTTAAGAAGCTTAAATCACCCCTTGGGCCAACATGGCGTCTGCCACTTTAACAAACCCGGCGATATTAGCCCCTCTTACATAATTGCAATATCCATCCTCTTCCATTCCAAATTCGAGGCAGGAATTGTGGATGTCCTCCATGATCCCCTTGAGCCTCTGGTCTACCTCTTCCCGCGTCCAGCTGATACGAAGGGAATTTTGTGACATCTCTAAACCTGAAGTAGCTACCCCTCCCGCATTGGAGGCTTTTCCTGGTGCGTAGAGGATCCTTGCCTCCTGGAAAGCATGGACAGCTTCCGGGGTAGAAGGCATATTCGCACCTTCTGCCACACAAATACAGCCATTCTTTATCAGGGTCTTGGCATCTTCCCCATCGAGTTCATTCTGGGTGGCACTGGGTAGTGCAATATCACATTTCACGCCCCAGGGACGTTCTCCTTTGTGATAGGTGGCTCCTGAATATTTTTTCACGTACTCACTGATCCTCCCCCGCTTATTGTTCTTGAGGTCCATTACATAGGCCAGTTTTTCTTCGTCTATACCGTCCGCGTCATAGATATATCCGCCAGAATCCGATAGGGTAAGCACTTTACCTCCCATTTGCAGGACTTTCTCTGCAGCATATTGAGCAACATTTCCAGAGCCAGAAATAACCACATCCTTGCCTTCTACACCATCATCTTTTGTGTTCAGCATACTTTCCGCGAAATAGACCGTTCCGTATCCCGTAGCTTCAGGTCGTATTTTTGAACCTCCCCAGGACAGGCCTTTCCCGGTAAGTACCCCGGTAAATTCATTTCGTATCTTCTTGTACATTCCGAAGAGGTAGCCGATTTCGCGGGCTCCCACTCCGATATCTCCTGCTGGCACGTCTGTATTGGGGCCTACGTGACGGCAAAGTTCAGACATAAAGGCATGACAAAACCGCATGACCTCATCGTCTGATTTTCCCTTAGGGTCAAAATCGGAACCTCCTTTACCCCCGCCCATGGGCAGGGTGGTAAGTCCGTTCTTAAATACTTGCTCGAAAGCCAGGAATTTGAGAATACTGGCGTTAACAGAAGGATGGAATCGCAAGCCTCCCTTGTAAGGTCCGATTGCTGAGTTCATCTGAATGCGATATCCACGGTTCACATGGATCTCCCCTTTATCATCTACCCAGGCAACCCGAAACGAAATCAGGCGTTCGGGTTCTACCATCCGGAGCAGGATGTTTTTGCCATAATAGATGTCGTGTTGGGTAATGTAGGGAAGGACTGTTTCCGCTACTTCCTGAACGGCTTGCAGGAATTCGGGTTCGTGGCTATTTCTTGCGCGAACCTCGTCCATGAAATTTTTGATAATTTCTTCCATGAGCGTATTAAAAGTTTAGGTTTTTAACGAATTAAAAATTTCAGGGCAAAATTATGTTATTTCTATAATTTTACCCACCTTTTTTTAAAAATTCATTAAACTTTATTGAAGTGCCTTTTCAAGGTCGGCGATCAGGTCGCGGACATCCTCAATGCCAACGCTCAGCCTGATAAGAGCGTCAACTACTCCGCTTTTTTCGCGCTCTTCTTTGGGAATGCTTGCGTGGGTCATACTGGCCGGATGCCCGGCAAGGCTTTCCACTCCTCCCAGGGATTCTGCCAGCGTAAACACCTGCAGTTTTTCTGCTATTCTTACGGCTTCTTCAAAAGTCCCGCTTTTGGGAACAAAAGAAATCATTCCCCCAAAATCAGACATCTGTTCTTTGGCGATTTCATGGTTGGGATGGTCCTCGAAACCTGGCCAGTAGACCTTTGCAATCTTAGGGTGCCCCTTAAGGTAGTTAGCAATCTCACGGCCATTCTCACAGTGGCGTTGCATCCTCACATGCAGGGTCTTGATCCCCCTTAAGACCAGGAAGCTATCCATAGGACCACAGACTGCACCACTCGCATTTTGTATAAAGTAGAGTTGGTCTGCCAGGGCCTTATCGTTCACTACCAGCGCGCCAACAACCACATCGCTGTGCCCCCCCAGGTATTTAGTTGCCGAATGCATCACTATGTCCGCTCCTAATTCCAAAGGACGCTGCAGATACGGAGTCGCAAAAGTATTGTCCACTGCCAGCAAGATCTCGTGCCTTCTTGCCAGCCTGGCTACACCCTGGATGTCGACTACATTCATCATCGGATTGGTAGGTGTCTCCACCCATATGAGTCGGGTGCGCTCATTCACCAATGCCTCCACTGCATCCAGGTCCTGCAATCCGGTGAAGTGAAATCGGATACCATATTTTTCGAATACCTGCCTGAACAAGCGGTAACTCCCCCCGTAAAGATCATTGGTGGAGATGACCTCATCCCCGGGTTTTAAAAGTTTTACTACCGCATCTATGGCGGAAAGGCCACTTGCAAATGCCAGCCCGTACCGGCCATTTTCAATACTGGCCAGGGAGCGCTCAAGGGCCGTCCTGGTGGGATTGGCGCTTCGGGAATATTCATACCCTTTATGCCCCCCCGGGGTAGACTGTGCATAGGTAGAGGTCTGATAGATAGGTGGCATTACGGCCCCGTAGGCCTTATCAGGTTCCTGCCCGCCGTGAATGGTTTTGCTGTTGAATTTCAGTTCGTACTTGCTCATGTGACTTGCTTAAAGGCGTCAAAGGTAGGGCTATCTTTTTGGAGTTTCAATGCCCGGGTGGCTTATCGTACTACCCATTAATGGCTTTTTGAAGGGCAAGTATGGCCCCAAGGTGTAACCCTTCGTGATAGACGTCAAAAGCAATAGCCTCTTCCACGGATCCCAGGGTTACCCCTGCACTTGTTGCATAGGCGTTGTAAGTTTCAAATACCCCATTTTCATAATCCGTTTTTGTCTGCTCGATCGTGGAGAACAAGTAGTCTTCCAGTTGGGAAATTTCCTCCTCAGGAACGGGATCAATCAGGGGTGCTGTCCCTTTGGAATAGCGCTTAGCCCAGTCCTGGCGAACCAGGAGCGGGAGGTTGCTCAGCCCGTAGGTAATAAGTTGTTGCGTAACCACCACATGGGCGATATTCCAGTACAGGTTGTTTCGGAACCCCTTAGGGATGGTAAACAAATCCTCACGCCTGGTCTTCCGCAGGATGGTATACAACATTTTCCGATTTTGAATTAGGATGGTGAAAAGGTAGTCCATATCAGAAGCTTTGGTTAAATATAGAATAATTGGGGGTAATTAGGTTTCTTTGTGGTATCACATAAATGCTCAACAGACCTGACTTATGAAAAAGATCTACTATTTGGGTAGTTGCACTACCTGTTCACGGATTCTCAATGAACTTGAACCTCTTGAAGGGGTGGAATTACAAGACATCAAGTCGGCGCCTATACCTGAGCGGGAATTGCAAATGCTCCGTGATCTGGCTGGTAGTTATGAAGCCTTATTCAGCAAGAGGGCCCGGTTGTACAAAGAACGCAACCTCAGGGAACAGCATTTGGAAGAAATTGATTTTAAAAAGCTGATCCTGGAGCACTACACCTTTTTAAAACGCCCTGTTATGCTTTTCGACGGTGAAATTTTTATCGGAAACAGCAAGAAGACGGTGCAGGCAGCCAAAGAAAAACTACACCCTTGAACAAGAGATCCC